>CAYMMN010000006.1:0-24104 GCA_964391495.1 uncultured Flavobacteriales bacterium
AGGAGGATTATGCTCTAAACAAAATGAATATAATTCAACATTGATCCGCTCCATGAACAAACCAACTTCATTGGCCAATGGACCATGCGGAGATCGCAATTGTGGGCCAAGGTTTTTACTCTCCGGTTTTTGTGTCATTTATTTTAAGTAATACAAAATATCCTATCGTTCCCGCGATAAAGGATGAAAGCAAAATAACAAGTTTCGCGTTCAAAATGTAGGTGGGTTCTTTGAATGCAAGCAAGGAAATGAAAATAGACATTGTAAATCCAATTCCACCAAGTATTCCGATACCTGCAATGTGTTTCATGCTTATTCCTTCCGGCAATTTACCGATCTTCAGTGTTAAGGCCAACCCGATAAAAAGCAAGATTCCGATTGGTTTTCCTAAAATCAATCCTGTTGCGATACCAAAACTTTCAGGAGAAATTACCTGATGCAAAATACTTGTATCAAAAACTATTGCTGTATTTACCAAAGCAAATAAGGGCATGATAATAAAATTAACCGGACGATGGAGCCAATGTTCCAGTCTGAGCAAAGGAGTATGTTCATCATTTTTCCTGAATGGAATCACCATAGCCAGAAGAACACCGGAAATGGTGGAATGAACACCGGAACAATACATGAAATACCAAAGCAATATTCCGGGAATAAGATAGAATACAAGTGATTTAACCTTGCTGCGATTCATGATAAAAAGCAATAGCAATAACAGACCTGACAACATCAGGTAGAAGAATGAGATTCCCGATGAATAGAACAGTGCGATGACCAGAACTGCACCAAGATCATCCACAACTGCAAGGGCAGTCAAGAGTATTTTTAAAGAATCCGGAACCCGATTGCCTAATAAGGAAAGTACTCCGATTGCAAACGCGATATCTGTAGCCATCGGAATTCCCCAGCCTGAAGCAGTATCAGTTCCATGGTTGAACAGCGCATACAGCAAAGCAGGAAGAATCATTCCACCAATTGCAGCGGAAACCGGAATACTGGCTTTTTCAAATGATGAAAGTTCACCGTCAATCAGCTCACGTTTAATTTCAAGTCCAACCAACAAAAAGAAAACCGCCATCAGGCCATCGTTCACGAAATGCTCAACACTCATCCCCGGAAAATTTTGTCCGGGCAATCCGATTTTCATGTGAAGAAGACTCAGATAATTTTCAGAAAAAAAACTGTTTGCTATTATTAGAGAAGTAAGCGTACAAAAAATGAGTAATACTCCCGAAAATTTCTGGCTTTGGATGAACTCACGTAAAGTTGAAGAAATTTTGAGTTTCATCATGATTGATGATTAAAAAAAGGCAGAAACTTTAAACAGATTTTACCTGATGAAGATAATATTTTCTAGTGAATCAAATCACCATTGAGCCTGCGCAGTAAAGTTTCGGATACTTTAGCATTGTAACGGGCTGAAACCAGACGCAGATTGGCTTCTTCAAAAGTCGACTGAGCATTTTTTACTTCTACCAGACTACTGCCACCAATACGAAATTTCTCCTGCGCGACTTTTAAAATTTCACGGGCGTATTCAATGTTTTCTTCTTCGAGTTTTAAGGTCGCTTTTTGATTGGTGAAATTTCTGTAAGCATTCAGCAATTCAGCTGAAATCTCTTGTCGTGATTGCTCCACCAAAAGCTGGCTGCTCTTCAGATTCAATCGGGCATTTTTGATTTGTGTTGAAAGAATAAATCCATTGAAAAGTGGGAGGGAAGCGGTAATTCCATAATTCAATCCGGTGTTTTGATTCAGCAATACGAATCCAACTTCATTTTTCACCTTTGTGAATTGATATGCTCCATTCAAGGAAATTTTCGGGAGTCTCGTTCCCTGCAATTCTTTCAAACCTAATTTTGAAATCTGCTCATTTCTTTCAAAATATTTCAGTGTGTGATTTTTTGATAATACCGAATTTCGCAGGTCCTCAAGGGATGGATTATAATCAATGATGATTGTATCTGAAACATCAAACGAAGTGCTGAGTTCTTTACTCATAAACTGGTTGAGCTGAATCTTCGCTGCTTCCAGGTCTGATTGCTGCTTCAGTTCAGCCGAACGCAAGGCGTTGAGGTCTGTTTTTGTCTGCAGGAAGTCAAGCTTTGAACCGGATCCGTTACTCAAACGCCTTTCCGCGATATGCATTCGTTCTTCCGCATATTTAATTTCTTCCCGGGTTGATGCGAGCAATTGCTTTTGTTGTACAATGGAATAGTAGGTGGATATCACTTCCTGCAAAGTGGATTCCATCTGAACTTTCATTTTCTCCTCACTCAGATAATAGAGCTCTCCGAGCTTTTGCCTTGTCGCGAACATCTTCAATCCGTCGAAAACAGTCCATACAACAGATGCATTGGCATTCAGATTGTCAGTACTGACATTGTCCCGATTTACTTCCAGACCACTGGAATAACTTTGACGTGTATTCTGATTGGAGGTAGAATAAGACCCGTTCAAATCAAGTTTTGGCAACATACCGGCCATACCAGCATGATCGTTGTTCTGATTCTGATCTCTTTCAATGCCCGCAATTTTTACATCAAAATTATTCAGCAAAGAATTCTCTATTGCTTTATCAAGCGTCAGCAAGGAATCCTGTGCCATCACACTTGCGGAATTGAAACAGGCGTACATCCAAAAGCAAAACAAAACCAGGACCTGCATTGTAAATACAACCTGCCCGCTTGTTTCGTTCTTTTGAATCGATAAACTATTGTTCCGCTTCATGTTTCTTTGTCCTCGAAATATATGTATACATCACCGGAATAACGTACAAAGTAAGCACCAATGAAAACAACAAACCTCCCACTACAACAATTCCCATCGGAATCCGGCTTTGCGCGCCACTTCCCAGACCGATTGCAATTGGAAGAGCTCCAAGTATGGTAGCGATACTGGTCATCAGGATGGGTCTGAGACGAAGCGTGGAAGCCTCTATGGCGGCATCCTTGACCGATAAGCCTTTCTCTCTTTGTTTGTTGGCAAATTCTACGATAAGAATCCCGTTTTTCGTTACCAATCCAATCAACATGATGATACCGATCTGACTGAAAATATTCAGTGTCTGGTTAAACAGCCACAAACTCAACACAGCTCCACCCAAAGCAAGCGGAACAGTAAGCATGATGATAAACGGATCGATGAAACTTTCAAACTGTGCCGCGAGGATGAGATAAATTAGCACCAATGCCAGAATAAACGCGAAAAGAATATTCGAACTGCTTTCAGCATAATCCCGTGAAGGTCCTGTCAACGCGGTGGAGAAGGATTCATCCAATACTTTTTCCCCGATGGCGTTCATCGCGTCAATACCGTCACCAATGGTTTTTCCGGGAGCCAGACCTGCCTGCACCGTGGCGGATTTGTAACGATTGAAATGATACAATTGTGGCGGACTGCTTTCCTCCACAACCTGAACCAGATTGTCCAAAGGAATCATCTCACCGGTCCGGTTTCGAATGTTCAGTGTTTTAAGATCCAGTGGCTCATCACGATTTTCACGATCCATTTGTCCGATGACCTGGTACTGCTTGCCACTCATATTGAAATATGACATTCTCTTACCACTGTAGGCAAGCTGAAGTGTTTGCGCAATATCATTCACCGAAACACCCAAAGCACTGGCACGCTCACGATCAATAGTAATATTGAGCTCCGGTTTATTAAATTTCAGATTCACATCCACTCCCTGGAAGACCGGATTTTTATTTACCTCTTCAATAAATTTAGGAAGATATTCTTTCAACTTATCAAAGGAGGCATTTTCTAAAACAAACTGAACAGGGAGTCCGTTCCGCGCACCGCCACCACCTGCACTTATAGTTTGTTCCTGGATTACAAACGTCTTTCCTTCCGGAAAATGCTTTAAATTCTTATTCAGATAATCCGCGATTTGCTGTTGGGAGCGATTTCTGTCTTTTGGATCAACCAATGCCAGACGTACAAAACCAGAATTCACTGCACCTGATCCTGCAAAACCCGGTGCGGTAACAGTCAGAACCACTTTTTTCTCGGGAATGGAATCCACAAGGAAAGTTGAAATTCTATCCATGTAATGATCCATATATTCATAAGCAGTTCCCTCAGGTGCACTTGCAGTTAATCTCAACCAACTTCTGTCTTCAAGCGGGGATAATTCTGATTGCAACAAAGAACCAACTCCCCAGATCAACCCTATGGTTGAAAACAAAATCAAAACAGCCCATCTTCTTTGCTTCATGAAACTCGTCAATGAACGACGGTATCGATCAATCATACCACTGAAAAATGGTTCTGTAGCCAGGTAAAATTTAGAATGCTTATGGGTGGATCTTGATAATTTTACGTTCAATACAGGAGTAAGTGTCAGGGAAACAAACGCGGAAATGAGGATAGCACCGGCCATCACAATCCCAAACTCTCTGAAAAGTCGGCCAACAAATCCTTGTAAAAATATTATCGGTAAAAATACCACAGCGAGTGTAAGAGAAGTAGAAACCACCGCGAAGAAGATTTCATTTGCTCCTTCACGTGCAGCATCTGCAGGCTTCAATCCGGCTTCAAGCTTTTTATAAATATTTTCGGTCACAACTATCCCATCATCAACAACAAGTCCAGTTGCGAGTACAATTGCAAGCAATGTCAGGATGTTGATTGAAAAGCCTGCCAGATACATAATGAAAAAAGCACCAATCAGCGAGACCGGAATATCAATCAATGGACGAATGGCAATCAGCCATTCCCTGAAAAATAGATAAATGATGATCACAACCAGGAGGAAGGCGATGAGGAGTGTTTCTTCAACTTCAAGAACAGAGGAGCGAACAAACTTGGTGTTATCCAGAGCAATGTTCAGCATCAAATCCTTGGGCAGATCCTTCTTTAATTGCTCGTACCGTTTGTAGAATTCATCAGCAATTTCTATGTAATTGGAACCCGGTTGCGGCACTAATGCCAGACCTATCATCGGTGTTCCGCTTTGCTTAAGTATCGTTTCTTCATTCTCCGGACCAAGAGTTGCATAGCCGACATCTCTAAGACGAATGGTTTGTGTTCCGTTGGAGGAAATGATCAGATTATTAAACTCATCTTCTGTATTGAGCTTTCCCTTTGTATTTACGGTAAGCTCTGTCGAAGAACCGGCCAGTTTACCGGCAGGCAATTCAACATTCTCGCGATTCAATGCATTCTGAATATCCAGTGGGGTCAGGGAATAACCTGCAAGCCGGGCAGGATCCATCCAGATTCGCATTGCGTATTTTTTCTCTCCCCAGATCTGCACGGTACTTACTCCCGGAATCGTTTGTAAACGTTCCAGAATAATATTGGAGGCATAATCACTCACCTGAAGGTGATTCCGTGTGTTGCTCTCCACTGTCATGGAGATAATCGCGTCGCTGTTCGCGTCTGATTTTGTAACAACCGGAGGAGCATCGATGTCCTGTGGCAATTGCCGAAGAGCCTGAGAGACTTTATCCCTCACATCATTCGCAGCAGCTTCGAGATCAACTTCCAGAGTAAATTCAACAGTGATGTTGCTTGTTCCAAGATTGCTATTCGAAGAAATAGAGCGGATCCCCGCAATACCATTAATGGCTTTTTCCAGTGGCTCCGTAATTTGTGATTCAATAACTTCAGCGTTTGCTCCGGCATAAGAAGTTCTCACAGTAATTACAGGAGGGTCAATCGAAGGATATTCCCGGACACCTAAAAAATTAAATCCAATCCAGCCAAAAAGTATGATGATGATTGACATCACCATCGCGAATACCGGCCGTTTTAGACTAAATGAAGAAAGACTCATAGAATCGGGAACAAGTGAATTGGGTTGAATCCTTAATTAAAAAATTATTCTCTATCAGTTTTTTACTTTCACATTTAATGGTATATCCGGTCGCATCTGCATGATACCGGTTGTCAGAACTGTATCCCCTGCATTCAAACCATTAGTAATTTGAACTGTTGAATCATTCCGGAGACCCAGGCTTACTTTCATGGGTTTTGCTTTTCCATTTTTAACGGTATATACTTTATAGCCTTTCAATTCAGGAATGACAGACTGTGTCGGTATAAGAATCGCATTTTCAATACGAGAAAGTGGAACATCAATTTTTGCGAGTGCTCCCGGGATTAACTCGTGACGTGGATTCGGACAAATTGCTCTGAGTGTGAGAGAACGTGTTGCGAGATCAATCTTGGGTTCATAGGCATATACTTTTCCTTTGAACTTACCTTTTGCAGATTCAACAGTAAAATGTACCTCAGTGTTCATCCCCAGAGTAGAAAAATATTTCTCAGGAATTGAAAATTCAAGTTTCATGGGATCAACTTCCTGAAGTGTCGCGATGCGTGTGTTTGTACTGATGAACGATCCTTCACTGACTGTCCTCAAACCGACCACACCATTGAAAGGTGCCTTTATTTCTGTCTTGCTGATTTGCGCCCTGATCTGCTCAATGTCCGCTTTTATTTTATTCAATGAATTCAAGGCAAGATCATATTCCTGTTGACTGATACCCTGAATGTCAAGTAAATCTTTCTGGCGTGTCTCATTTTTTTCTGCTAATTGTTTATCAACTTCAGCTTTTTTCAATTGTGCCTGCAGATCATCATCATCAATTTTAACAAGAAGTTCACCTTTGTGCACCGTTGTACCTTCTTCAAAGCCAAGTTTTACAATTCTTCCGCTAATTTCATTTCTCAATTCAACTTCATTGTTTGACAAAAGTGTCCCGGATGCATAAATCTGATCATCCAATGGCATCGCTGCTACTATGACACCGGATACAGAAAGAGGAGCAGAGGATTTCCCTGAACCTGCAGAAGGATTCATTTGATTTTTGCCACTTGAACATTTATTGACATAAATGACAATGGCTATCAAAACAATCGCAAGTAATAGTAAGATGCGTCCTGGTTTCATAATTTAATCTGAAAAAAGCATTCCTTCGAAAAATTCGATGGAGAAATTTAAAGCAAACATAAGAAAAAGGCAGCGAATGCTTTTTCCAGGCTTTAATCAAGACAAAAGGAAGGATGAATTTAACTATTCATAAACCTTGAATCACCGACACATTTATGTATTGTGCTGGTGTTGAACATTATTTCCATTCAGCAATAAAAAGGTTGGTATCGTGCGTACCACCATTGTTTCTGTTACTGGAAAAGACCAGCTTCTTACCATCTCTGGAAAAGACCGGGAAGGCGTCAAATACAGGGTCAAAACTAACTTGTTCAAGACCTGTTCCATCCAGATTACACATCCATAAATTGAAATGATAACCTTTGGAAACATGATTGCTTGAGAAGATTACTTTTTTACCATCCGGACTGAAATAAGGAGCCCAATTCGCGCCACCAAGATTGGTAACCTGACGCAATTCACTACCATCTATATTGCAGGTCATAATTTCCATATTGGTCGGCATCACTTGCCCCTGAGAAAGCAGTGATTTGTAAGTGGCAATTTCTTCCTCCGTTTTCGGACGACTTGCACGGAAAATCAAACGTTTTCCATCCTGAGAAAAGAAAGCTCCGCCATCATATCCAAGAACATTGGTGACCTGTTTAACATCGCTGCCATCAATGTTCATTGTATACAAATCAATGTCACCATTGCGTGTAGAAGTGAATACAATTTTATCTCCCTTAGGACTAACCGTAGCTTCAGCATCATAACCGGGTTGATTCGTCAGCTGTTTACGCACATTGCCTTTTAAATCTGCGACAAAAATGTCGAAGGAATCATACAATGCCCAAACATATTTATGATCCGGACGAGGTTCCGGTTTAGGAGGACAATCTTTTGAAGCCAGATGCGTGGATGCGTAAAGTACAAGTGAATCACCGGGAAGAAAATAAGAACAGGTTGTTCTTCCTTTGCCTGTACTCACAAGACTTGGAGAAAAGTAATCTAAGCCTGAGTAATAGATTTGATCGCATGAAACATTCCATGCAGGATTTGTTGACTGAAATACAATTCTTGTGTTATCAAAACTAAAATAAGCTTCTGCATTATCACCACCGAAGGTTAACTGTTTTACATTTTTAAAGTGCTTTTCAGATTTGAAATGAATAATTGTATCAGGTTTGACATCTGATTTAGCGTGAGGGTCCTGGGATACACCTGTTTTGAAAAATAATACAGCACAAAGGGCGAAAATTCCAAGCAGAACTCTTTTCATAATCATGTTTTTTTGCGAAGCTAAGAAATGAAGATCAATCACTCTGTCACAGTCCTGCAACTTTATTCACAAATTTCGACATAAATATTGCTCTGAAATTCAAATAGTCAAGTCTGTTTTGCCTGATTAGTTAACAATCGTTAATCCTGTCGAAAAACTCAACATTTCATTAGCTTTGTAACCCTTATTTTTAACATCCCCATCTCTACCACGAAAAATCTGAACGAATTAAAACTAACCATTACAAAATGAAAAAACTGATTTTAGTACCTGCAGTGATCCTTCTTTTCTGGTCCTGCGCTTCAAAAAAAACCGACCAGCAGGCGAATGTCACTCAGGATGATTTTCTCTGGCAATGGATCGATACCACTGTTCAACCCGGAACAGATTTTTTCAAATACGCCACCGGAACATGGATGAAACAAAATCCTATTCCTGAAAGCGAAAGAAGGTGGGGAATCGCGAACCTGGTCAGAGATGACAACTATGCGAAACTTCGCCAATTGAGCGATGAAGCTGCCGCTGATAAGTCGGCGCAAAAAGGAAGCAATGCACAAAAGATTGGGGATTTCTGGTCAACAGGAATGGACTCAGCTGCAATTGAAGCTCAAGGTATAAAACCATTGCAGGCACAGTTGGATAAAATCAATGCTCTGCAAAATATATCCGATGTCGTCAATCTCATCGCAGACTTCCAGGTAAATATCGGCTCTCCTTTATTTGGTGCCTATATTTTTCAGGATGAAAAGAACAGTGAAAAATATGCGTTGCATTTTTACCAGGGTGGCATTGGATTGCCGGATCGTGACTACTACTTTAATACTGATAGTCGCACTGCCAACATTCGTAAAGAATATGTTCTTCACCTGACCCGCATGTTCGGATTACTTGGTGAAGACGGGGTGACTGCTAATCGTAGCGCCGCCGCGGTCATGAAAATTGAAACAGATCTTGCAAAAGCTTCCCGCAAACTGGAAGATCTGCGCGACCCTTATGCGAATTATACCAAAATGTCAGTCGCCGATTTCACAAAAGTAACTCCATCCATTCAATGGAAAGATATTCTCACACGGATGAATCTGAATAATATCGACTCCGTGATCATTGGTCAGCCGGAATTTTACAAGCAAGTAGAAAAGAGCTTGAAAACAGTTTCCCTTCCTGAATGGAAAACTTACCTGCGCTGGAATCTTGTAAACAGCTTTGCAGATCAGTTGAGTTCTGCATTCGATAAAGAGAATTTTGCATTCTATGGAACTGTAATGTCCGGAGTGAAAACCCAGCGTCCTCGTTGGAAACGTGTACTCGATGAACAGGAAGGTTTTCTTGGAGATGCGCTCGGACAACTTTATGTTGCGAAATACGTGCCTCAAAGTATGCGTGAACGCTACGATAAACTTGTACAGAACATGCTTGATACATATCAGGAAAGAATTAAAGGACTTCCCTGGATGAGTGACAGCACAAAACAAAAAGCACTCTATAAACTTTCCAAAATTAACCGCAAGGTTTGTTTTCCGGATAAGTGGAAAGACTATTCCAAACTTGAGATTTCCCGTGAATCTTATGTGCAGAATGTCATGAATTGCAGAACATGGTCTTACAATTATGAGGTTGCCAAATTATATAAACCGGTTGACCGTAACGAATGGGAAATGACACCCCAGACTTATAATGCATATTACAATCCTTCCAATAATGAAATCGTTTTACCGGCAGCTCAATTCCTGATCCCAGGTCTTCCGGATTCACTGGCGGACGATGCCATCATTTATGGTTACGCAGCTGCTTCTACTATTGGCCATGAACTTACGCACGGTTTCGATGATCAGGGTCGCCAGTTTGATGCTAGTGGAAATCTTCAAAACTGGTGGACTGTTGAAGATTCCGTTAAGTTCACACAACAGGCAAATATTCTGGTAAAACAATTCAGTGATTATGTCGTATTGGATAGCCTTCATGTGAATGGAGAAGCTTCTCTTGGAGAAAATATCGCTGACCTGGGTGGTGTCGTCATAGGCCTTGAAGCTTTCAAGAAAACTGAACAATACAAAAAAGGGGAGAAGATCGACGGTCTGACACCACTGCAAAGATATTTCCTTGGATACACACTCGGTTGGCTCGGTCATGCAAGGGATGCGTCTCTCGCGATGCAGGTAATGACCGATGTTCATGCTCCAAACTTCCTTCGTGTGAATGGTCCGCTCAGCAATGTGCCGGAATTCTATGAGGCTTTTGGTATCAAAGAAGGTGATCCAATGTACAGACCGGATAGTTTAAGAGTAAAAATCTGGTAATAGTTTTAAAACAAAAAAGAGGCTGGAGTAAAATCTTCAGCCTCTTTTTTTATTCAGATTCCATTTAGAAAGTCAGTCTTTCGAATGGAATAAATTAAAGTGTCATCGGTAATACCGTTTTTTATTATGTTCTGCAGAATGACTGCCTCTTTTTTGAATCCGGCTTTTTCCAGAGCTCTGGCGGATGAAGCATTTCTGCCAAATACTTCTGCGTAAATTCTTGTCAAACGCGTTGTTTCAAAAATGTATTCTGTCATAACCCCAAGAACCTCCGGAATAATTCCTCTTCCCCAAAATGGTTCCCCGATCCAATAACCGATTTCAGCATTGAACTTATAGATATTGTCTTTGGGAAAATATCCTATACTGCCGATGGCTTCTCCCGCAACCTCAATCGCGAAAATGGTAACAGGATCTGCCGCCTGAACGAATGCTATGAATTTGTGTGCGTCTTCAAGAGTGTAAGGAAATGGAAAACCATCCCTGAGATTGGCTTCGATTTTATTATTATTCGCGTACTTTGCCAAAGCCTCGGCATCCGATTCTTTCCAGTTTCTGACAATACATTTTTCGGATTTGAGATTCATAAAAACACCCTCAAAATTGATTATTTTAGAAGATAGCGCAGGGAAAGATACGATTTCCTATTTTTTTATATGATGAAAATAATACAAATCCTTGAGCATAATCATATTTGCATAAAAAGGTTCAAAATACCTTCGGAGAATCATTCACGAAATCCAAATCGCACACATATGAAAAAACAAATTCTTTTTGCACTGACAATTGCAGGAGTATTTTCCTTGTTTGGAGCTTGTAAAAATGCTCAGGAAAACACTGGTGATACTCAAGCTACAACTGAAGCTGTTGAGCAACCTGCCGGAGGTGGTCAATCCGCTGTTGCTGATGATGTATCACAACCGAATGTTGTGAAAGTTGCCATTGGTTCCAAAGACCATACAACTCTCGTAGCGGCAGTAAAAGCGGCGGAGTTAGTTGATGCTTTGTCGAACAACGGTCCATTTACAGTTTTTGCGCCAACAAATGCTGCATTTGACGCATTGCCTGCGGGAACAGTTGATAATTTAGTGAAACCTGAAAACAAAGACAAACTGCAAAATGTGCTTTACAATCATGTGCTTGTTGGTGTATTCAAAGCTGAAAGTTTCCAGGATGGTCAAACTGTAACAATGTTTGGTGGAAACAAAGTGAAAGTGAGTCTTAAAGACGGCAAAGTGTACCTTGGAAATGCTTCAATTCTGGCTTCAGTTCCTGCTTCCAACGGAATAGTTCATGTTGTTGATGCAGTTATGCAATAAATCAATTTCTATTAGGTTTGTGTTTATGAAAAAGTTCCTCACCTCGTGGAGGAACTTTTTCTTTTTTAAGATGAGCATTCCGGATGGGATCCTGCAAATACTAATAGCCGATAACTTTGAGATTAAAATCGGATGCCTCATCTGATAATGCTCCTTTGCTTGTTCTTGAAATCAAAACCCTGTAAGTACCTCCCCTGATTATTATTCCTTCCCAGCTTTTCACGGGAACAGAAGTGATTTCATGGTCCCCGTCAAAAAACTGAAAATCAATTCCGGGCTCCTGAGTGACCAATTCAAGTTTGATCTGTTTGGCAGATTGAAGATTGAATGTGTACTCCTTTTTTATACCGGGAGCAATAGTTCCCATAAATCCCGATAAAACGATGCCTTCTGAGTTCTTTCCGAAAGGTACCTTTCTGTAATAATGTCGGACATCATTCTTCGAAATAATCAGCTTGTCAACACTAATCGTATCCACAAAATACACTTCTGCCTGGCTTCCCCTGGTCATGGTATTGAAAGTTAGGACCAGACTGTCGCTTCCTTTAAATTCCCAGTTCCCATTCAATTCACTAGCGACAAGATTAAAACTACCATCCGAATTAAACAGATAACCTTCATTGTTCAAAAGACTGTCTTTGTCAAGACTCCACAGACCATACAGAAATTGAGATGATGTTGTTTTAGGGTCCGCATCGACAACTATTTTTTGCTCCGGATTACTTTTTTTCTGAGTACAACCGGAAACAAGAAGCAGAAAATACAATAAAGTGTACCGCTTAATCATGATGATGTTTTTCTATTTAAAATAAAATCAAAGTTCTTAAAATGGCATCCGTGCCAGCGGAGCTATATCCTGATTTGTAAAATCACCTGCCAGAAATTTCCGGTACCCAACCATCGCGATCATTGCCGCATTATCAGTGCAGTAGGAAAAGGGAGGAATAAAGACTTCCCAATTCAATTGATCCTGAAGATTCACCAATGCATTCCGTAAACCCTGGTTCGCGCTTACTCCACCTGCAATCGCAATTTGACGGATCCCCGTCTCGCGTGCTGCTCGTTTCAATTTCTCAAGCAGGATATTTACTATGGTAAACTGAATACTCGCCGCGATATCTGCCTTGTTCTTCTCAATGAAATCCGGATCGGATTGAACATGATCCCTGATGAAATAAAGAAAGGAAGTCTTTAATCCACTGAAACTAAAACTCAATCCCTGCATTTGTGGATGTGGAAATGCAAATCGCAGCGAATTGCCATCCTTCGCCAGTCGATCAATCATCGGACCTCCGGGATAGGGAAGGCCCATGATCTTTGCAGCCTTATCAAATGCTTCTCCGGCAGCATCATCCTGAGTCTCCCCGAGAATATCCATGCTCAGAAAATCATTGACCCTCACAATTTGAGTATGTCCGCCCGAAACAGTCAGACATAAAAACGGAAAATCCGGCGTTCTTTTTTGCTCATTTTGTGACTGAATGAAATGTGCCAGCACATGTCCCTGCATGTGGTTTACATCGATCATCGGAATCCCCAAACCCAGGGAGAATGCCTTGGAAAAAGATACTCCTACCAGCAAGGCCCCCATCAAACCGGGACCTCTTGTAAAGGCAACGGCATTCAGTTGGTTTTTGGTTATATTTGCCTGTCGGAGAGCTTGCTCAACTACAGGAATAATCTTTTGCTGATGGGCCCGCGATGCAAGTTCAGGAACCACTCCGCCATAGTATTCGTGAATAAGTGTTTGATTGGCAACAACATTTGAAAGCTCCCGGTCGTTCATCAACACAGCCGCGGAGGTCTCATCACAGGATGATTCTATGCCAAGGATATAAACAGGATTAGGATTCACGGTACGAAGATTGCAGAATTATTACCTTTTCAAGCCTCAAAAATATCAAAAAAGCCGGTCGCATCTTACTTTGGATTCTGGGGATCGTATTATTATCTCTGGGCGGACTCTTTTTGGCACTTCAGTTCGATTCATCACAGACCTGGATTGCCAATCGACTGGCATCGTATCTTTCCAGTGAACTGAATACTAAGATTACTATCGATCGGGTAAGCATTCAGTTTATCCAGAGCATTAACCTCGAAGGTGTCTATGTAGAAGATCAGCATCAGGATACCCTCATTTATGCCGGTAGAATCTCAATTACTTTAAAAGACCTTAGTACTGAAAAGAAAGTCCTTGCAATAAATAAGCTAAGCCTTGAGCATACCTTGTTCAGGTTGGTTCACTATAAAGGTGAAGCTCATGACAACCTGCATTTTCTTACGGATTATTTTTCATCTTCTTCTCCTGCCGATACAACAGCCAAGCCCTGGAAATTGAGTGTTGCAGAATTATCGCTCAAAGAGGTCCGCTTCATCAACAGCAATCAGAACGATACCCTTTCTCCGGTTGGTGTCGAGTTTTCAAACTTATCTCTTGAGGGGATAAATGGTCAGCTCAGTGATATTTCTTTCGTCAATGATTCTATCTTCAGTACTGTTCATCATCTCCGTTTTCGCGACCACAGCGGCTTTATTGTAGATGATTTCAATGCAAAAGCAAAAGTATCATCCGATCAGATTCGTCTCGAAAATCTTGTGATCCGATCACCACATACAGCCATTCAGGGCGATCTCACTTTTGATTACGACAGTTTCCCTGATTTTGATGAATTCACTAGCCGTATTCACTGGAAATCTGATTTTCAGAATTCAAAAGTATCATTTAAAGATATCGCTTACTTCGCACACGACCTGTGGGGTATGGATGATTCCGTTTTTATAGACGGTAACTTTAAAGGAACAGTCAATCGATTCAAAGGAAAAAATGTTACTCTGAAATTTGGTAACACCTCTTATTTCAAAGGAAATGTCTCAATGTCCGGACTTCCATATATCGAAGAAACGTATATGGATATTCAAGCCGAAGAAATTCGTACCAATCGAAAGGACATCGCTTCAATTCCATTACCGCCGTTCAATGAGAATAATTTTGTTGAAGTTCCCGAGAATCTGGAATCCCTTGGCGAAGTCATTTTCAAAGGAAAATTCACAGGTTTCTTCAGTGACTTTGTAGCTTATGGAAATATCAATACAGCGCTCGGTTATATTAATTCAGATATAAATCTGAAATATGATCCAAAATCGAAAGTTTCGATATACAGTGGTCACCTTGCCGCGCATGAATTTGATGTTGGGAAAATTGCCTTATTAAATGATATTGGAAAAATTACTTTCAATGCGGATGTAAAAGGCAAGGGTTTACGGTTGAATGATGTGGATGCCAGAATGACCGGAACTGTTGAGTCGATTGAATTCAAAAATTACAATTACAGAAATATTAAGGTGGATGGCGAGATCGCGAAAAAACTCTTCAATGGTACAGTAGGAGTGAAGGACCCCAATCTCGATATGGATTTCACAGGAGCTATTGATTTCAGGGCTAAACTTCCTGTTTTCAATTTTACAGCGGATATCAGTCATGCAGGACTCGACACGCTGCATCTCATCAACATCCCCGGCGAAAATATTTTGCAAACTTCCATTTCCTCGCACTTCAAAGGAAATAAACTCGATAATCTGGAAGGAATTGTAGAAATCAAGAACACGTTTTTGCTGGTCGATAAAAAGATGTACCGGATCGGAAACATCTATCTGAATGCACAAAAATTAGAGAGCGGAGATAAACGCATTGAACTGAATTCAGATTTCCTGGATGGAGAAGTTTCCGGTAAATACGAACTTGCCACCCTTGCAGATGCGTTCAAAGAAATCCTCCCACGGTATATGCCATCGGTAGTTTTACCTCTCAAAAAAATTCCTGATGACCAGAATTTCAGCTTTTTCATTCATGTTAAAAACATGTCTGTCATCACTGAGAATTTTCTCCCATCCTGGACTTTTGATCCGCTTACAAGCCTGAACGGGGATATCAATTCATTGAAAGGCTCTTTCCATCTGAAATTTTCCAGCCCGGAGATACGCTATGGAAAATTCTTTTTCCATGGTAATCACATCAATTTAAATGCAGACGCTCAGACGATGAATGTCGAAGTAAATTCAGACAAAGTTAGTCTGGCGGACAGCAGTTATCTTCCGGGTCTGAATCTGATCGCCGATGCAAAGAACAATCATTTATCCTATCTCCTGAGACTTGCAGATGCTGATTCCCTGCCAAACCGCGCAAGATTGAGAGGATCATTTGATTTCTATTCAGCCAGCAGGTTTGATATGCATTTCGATTCTTCCCGCATTGTACTTCAAAACCAACCCTGGAACCTGGACCCAAATAATAAAATCATTTTCGACAGCTCATCCATTGTCGTGCACCACTTAAATTTCAGCAAACAAAATGAAGCAGTAAAGATCGAAGGAATTATTGGTGATTCAATCTCTCAAAATCTGGCTTTGGAATTTTCAAATTTCAGTCTGGATAATCTGAATCCCTTCCTCCAGCAAAGTGAAGTAGTTTTAGGAGGTGTCATCAATGGCAATGCTTATCTGAGTAATGCGAAAAAGAATGCCCAGATGGAAACAGATCTTCACATTTCAGATCTAAGCGTCAATCACGATACGCTCGGTATCGCTTCCATTATTTCCCGCTATAATTCTGAACAAAAAATTGTTGTCGCAAACATAGGAGTGACACGAGGGACTGCAAAAGTAATCGACATCCGGGGAAATTATTATGCAGCACGTGAAAATGATAATCTTGATTTCACAGTTAAACTGAATAGTTTTTACCTGCACACTATCGAACGTTATTTGTCGGGAATCATGTCTGAGTTAAATGGAAAAGTATCAACCGATCTAACACTCACCGGAACTTTGAAAAAACCGGTCTTTGAAGGTACAGTGGATTTTTCAAGAGCATCATGCATCGTTGATTACCTGAATACACGGTACAGCTTTACGAGCCAGGTCAAAGTGCGTAAAAACGTTTTTGACCTGAGCGGAATGACAATTGTGGACCGTTATAATAATGAAGCCAATGTAAGTGGAAAAATCACTCATGATTATTTTTCAAAGTTTTTGTTTGATGTTACTGTTCGCCCGCGAAAATTGCAGATGTTGAATACCAATTCAGCTCAAAATTCTCTGTATTATGGAACAGCTTTTGTTTCCGGCTACGCGCATTTTTATGGCGCGATCGAAAACATGAATATGGACATCAACCTGAGCCCTGAAAAAGGAACAGTCCTGAATATACCTTTAAACAGTACCAGCGATGTAAGCCAGAGTGATTTCATTACATTCATCGACAAAACAAAAAAGAAGGATGATGAAGAGATAGAGATGCACAAACTCGTGAATCTTTCAGGTGTAAAACTGAATATGAATCTGGATATGAATCCAACCGCGGTCATCAACATTATTTTTGACGAAAAAATCGGTGACGTAATTTCCGGATCCGGAACAGGAAGTATCCGAATGGATATCAATACAGCCGGAAATTTTAATATGTACGGAACATATTCGATTGATAAAGGGGAATACCTGTTTACTTTACAAAATCTCATCAACAAGAAATTTATTGTTGACAGAGGAAGCAGAATCACATGGGCAGGAAACCCCTATGACGCGACCGTAGATTTATCAGCTGTGTATGTTGTGTATACTTCTTCACTCTATAAAATCATTCCGGATAGTACCTACAAGCGAAGCATTCCTGTTGATCTTCGATTGTTGCTCACAAATAAACTCATGAACCCAACCATCAATTATGAAATTAATGTCAGGGGAGTGGACGCGACAGAACAAACCTATATCCGGAGTATTCTGAATTCAGAGCAGGAAATCAACAAACAAATGTTCGGCCTGCTGGTCTTCAATCAGTTCTTTTCACCTTCGGGAACCGGTGTTGCAACCGCGGGTTTTGATGCCGGATCAGGTGCCGGTGCAAGTGCAAGCGAGTTGTTGAGTAACCAGGTTAGTAATTGGCTTTCCCAGGTGAGCAAAAATGTAAACATTGGCTTCAATTACAGAGCTAAAGATACCTACAGTAAAGAGGAAATCCAGTTGATGTTCTCCAAATCACTTTTTAATGATCGACTTACGGTTGAGGGAAATATCGGTTATTCAAACAATGCGGCTACACAAAGCAACAGCAACAGCAATGTGGTAGGTGACTTTTATGCTGAATACAAAGTGAATGAAGACGGACGATTCCGTTTGAAAGGCTTTAATCGTTCCAACAACGATAACCTGATCAATTATACATCACCGTATACTCAGGGATTCGGTGTTTTTTACAGACAGGAATTTAATTCTCTGAAAGATCTGTTGATCCGACTTCACCTGATGAAGAAACCGGAAGTCACTGAGCCTCCTGTTTCTGAATGAGAACCTTATTTCTGTATTTAAATCATTCAAAGTATTTAAAAACAAAACCGCGCCTTACGGGGCGCGGTTTGTGTTGATGTCGACCGTTAAGGTTTCGATCAGTGTTTGACCATTCGTGTACAGTTTAGAGGTTTGTGTTTTTGTTTGTGTTTACTGAACAATGATAATTCAACAGGAAGCATGCGTGTATTCATTTTTTTTTAATTTCTTACATAAAAAGTGTTTGAATTGGTTTTCAAGGATTTGTTTTATATAAAACTGTAGATTTTTTTCAAGGCATTATTTATTCGGGATCAAAATTGAATTTGAGAGCTTGAAAAATCGGATTCAAAAAATACAAGTGGTGGAGAATTGTTCTTTGTTTTCGCGAAGTCTTTAAATGAACAAACGCCACTAAGCCTTACGGGGCTTGAGTGGCGTTTGAAGTCAACCTTACGGGGTTGAGAGTTAAACCATACGCTTGTTTAGGGAGGTTTATGAAACAATGATACAGCGATTGAGAAAGCAAGTGTTATCGCAAATGTTCCATTTCTTACTTAAGTAAGAAACAATGTACTGATGACTGAAAAATCAATGAAAAGGCCTAATTCTAGACAGTTTTATTGATTTTCTATAGAATAAAGCTGTAAGCAAAATTGGATTATCATGAACTTCGTCATGAATTGCCGGCTTTTAGTTCATTCCCTTAAACTTTTGTAAATTTGCAGCCTATCAGGAATACAATTTCATTGCTATGTTCACACTGAATACGATTGAAGAGGCCGTTCAGGACCTAAAAGAAGGGAAAGTTATTATTGTAGTTGACGATGCTCACCGGGAAAATGAAGGTGATTTTATTGCTGCCGCTGAAAATGTAACTCCTGAAGTGATTAATTTCATGGCAACACATGGTAAAGGGCTCATTTGTGTAGCACTGACTGAACAACGTTGCAATGAACTTGACCTGCACCTGATGGTGAAGCAAAATACTTCTTCCCACGAAACACAGTTTACCGTATCCGTTGATTTGCTTGGACGTGGAACAACCACCGGCATCTCGGCAAGCGATCGTTCCAAGACTGTTCAGGCCTTAGTAGACCCGAATACAAAACCGGAAGATCTGGCCCGTCCAGGACACATCTTTCCTTTGAGAGCAAAAGAAGGCGGAGTACTGCGACGTGCAGTACATACCGAAGCGACCATTGATCTGAGTAAACTGGCAGGATTACAACCCGGAGGAGCCCTCGTAGAAATCATGAATGCGGATGGAACTATGGCCAGACTCCCGGACCTGATGCTGATCGCTGAAAAATTCAAACTCAAGATTATTTCCATTGAAGATCTTATCGCTTACAGACTGAGAACTGAAAGCCTGATCGAAAAACAAGTGGATGTGAAATTGCCGACAGCTTATGGTGATTTTGATCTGTATGCTTACAAGCAGGTAAGTACCGGTCAGGAGCATCTCGCACTCGTAAAAGGTACCTGGAATAAAAATGAAGCAGTTCTGGTGCGCGTCCATTCATCCTGTCTCACCGGAGATATTTTTGGTTCCTGCCGCTGTGATTGTGGTCCTCAATTGCACAGTGCAATGGAAATGATTGAAAAAGCCGGTAAAGGAGTAATCGTTTATATGAATCAGGAAGGCAGAGGAATCGGTCTGCTCAATAAATTGAAAGCTTACAAATTACAGGAGCAGGGGAGAGATACTGTTGAAGCCAATCTCGAACTCGGTTTCGAAGGTGACGAGAGAGACTACGGTGTGGGTGCGCAGATTCTTCGCGATCTCGGTGTATCTAAAATGCGATTGATGACGAACAATCCAAAGAAACGTGCCGGATTGATCGGATATGGTTTGGAAATCAGTGAAGTTGTGCAGATTGAAATCAAATCAAACAAGCACAACAAACTTTACCTCATCACCAAGCGTGACAAGATGGGGCATACCATCAAAATCGATAACGACTAATTTATTTTTTCCCGGTAAAAATTCAGGAGTTTTTTCCCGATCGAGAGATTGGAATATTCTTCCTCCGCCAATTGACGGGCTGCAGTTCCAATTTTCCTGCATGCTTCAGGATTATCCAGGCATTTTTTTATTGCTTCAAAGTACTCTGAAGGTGTATCTGCGATTAAAATATTCTTTCCGGATTCTGTATTGATTCCTTCAGCACCTATTGTTGTTGAAATTATTGTTTTACCCAAAGCCATCCCCTGAATAATTTTTACGCGCATTCCGCTTCCGGAAAGCAGAGGGACAATCATTATTTGCTTGTCAGACATATACGCATTCGCGTTTTCAATACGACCTTCACAGAATACTCCCGGGAGATTCGCTTCGAGGATATACTCCGGAAAATTTCTGCCGGCCAGAAACAATTTTAAATCAGGGAAGGCGGAATGTACCGAAGGCCAGCATTTCTCAAGGAACCATTCTACACCTTCAATATTGGGCAACCAGTCCATAGATCCGAGGTGAAATAAAGAAAGTGGAGTACTGGTTTTCTTATTTATAGGATAATCTTCAAGATTAACTCCAAGTGGCAGACTGAGAACCGGCCTCTTGTATCCCAGTTCTTTAAAAATTTGTTCGTCAACTTTCGTTATTGGAATCAAAAAATCGATTTTTTCAAGGATCTCCAGTTCGTACTTTTTAAGTCTTCTGGAAAGAAATTTCAGGTAGTATCTTTTCAATATGTTTTTCTCAGCCCCGGCAAGCCTTTCCCAAATAATGTGTTCGGCATTGTGGGCTCTTAAACTAACTTTGGCCCGACTGTATTTTCTTACAACCGGAATGTATGGAGTTGCAAATAGTGTTTCGAATTGGACCACATCAAAATCTTCTTTTTGCAAAATAGAGGCAATGGTCTTTTCTATCTCCTCATCGAAAAACCTCACAACATTGTACGATTCATTTTTAAATAAATTACTCAATGCTCCTCCAATGGTAATTCGAGTATCCAGATCAGCGCATTGGAAATGTAAAGACTCTTTTAAATGGGCAGGAAAAGATTCCGGTTTGACATAGTGCTTTTTTGTGTTCAGCGCGAACTGGTGAACTTCGGCTCCTGCAGCGACAAGAGATTTAGCCATATTGAGCATGGCAATATTTCCTCCGTCAAGAGGAGGGTAAGGAACACGATGGCAGATCTGGAGAATTTTCACAAATGAAATAAATGCTTTACAAATCAGGATTTTTTACGTGCGAGTCTTTTGAAGAACCTGATATAAGAATCTCTGTCAAACAGAGCGGAATCGGTAGTGGCTTTATAGGTAAGGAAAATTCCTATTGGGAGCAGAACAATTGAAGATATCCACATTCCTTTAAATGGAGGGATAACACCTTCACGCGCGAACTTTTCTCCCGAAATGGAAATAACATGATAGGTCACAAAAAACAAAATTGACACAACTACCGGCATTCCCAATCCGCCTTTTCGGATAATGGCTCCCAAGGGTGCACCGATAAAAAAGAGTATCAGACAAGCGAAGGACAAAGTAAATTTCCTGTTCCACTCGATATTGTGTTTTGCCAGATTCCTCGACTTGATATCAATATCCTGCATCGCGTCATCAGACATACTTTTTACGTTTCGCGCCGCATACAAAGCGGATGAAGTAATCATATCTCTGCGTGATGGCGCGAAGTTTGAAACCATTTCGGGTTCTTTCAAAGTTTGTTTTACTTCCTTCGAATAACTGTTCAGGTTGGTATCCACATTCAGAGAAGCAGTTAATCGTTCAAAAAATTCCTTCTTACGTTGGGCGATTTTTTTATCCAGACTATCTGCAGCCATCGACAATTGATCCAGATTCAGCATCTGGTAATTGTCTTTGAATAATTGTTCGTTTGTACGGGTTAGTTTAAAGGAGCTTAAATCAAAACGAATTCTCTCTTCTTCGTATTCCGTTCGCATCATCGGATGAGCGGCGCGACCACGTTCGCTTTCCTGTTCTTCGTAACTGGTGCCTTTGAAAAGAGTAAGTATCAGAAAACGCTCGTCTTCCGACATCGCCATTTTACCTTTCTCAGCGATAATTACTTTCAGATTACCACGGTTTGCACTGTGATCATAGATCATGATATTGTGCAGTGTTTGTCCGTCTTCATCTTTTTTGGCAACACGAATCGAATAACCGTCTATGCCATTGTAAAATATACCTTCTTTGATCAAGAGTGCAGGTTTTTGCTGACGTACATCGTACAGCAAAGCATTCATCTTGAGATTCGCTATCGGAAGCACATAATTTGAAAAGAAGAATGCTCCGAAACATATCAACACTGCTGTAATCATGAGAGGACGCATTACCCTTTGTAAAGAGATCCCTGCAGCTTTACAGGCTGTAAGTTCAAAATGCTCCGCCATATTCCCGAAGGTCATGATGGAGGACAGGAGGATCGATAATGGCAATGCCAAAGGAACCAGCGTTACTGAAACGTACACCATCAATTTCGCCACGATGTACCATTCCAATCCCTTACCAACAAGATCATCGATGTATTTCCAAAGAAATTGCATCAACAAGACAAAAAGGGCAATCAGAAAAGTCAGCACCAGAGGTCCGGCAAAAGAACGAAGGAGCAGCAGTGTTAATTTCTTCACGTTATCTTTACCCTTTAAATCGAAAGATGTGCAAGTTAATAAATTGAAATTTAGTTCCGAGGAACTGGAAGTACTTCAGAACATTGAATTTTTCATGGTGAAACATCGCGTTTCCAAGGGTCTTGTACAGCTCCTTGGAGATTTATGCGTTACATTGGAAAATATTGAAAAAAACAATCCATTCCCATTTTCAGGATTGAACGCCAAATCCGGAAAAATATTCAGAGGTGAGAATTATAGATTGCTGCCTTATTTTGTTCTCGACTATCCTCGTTTATTCAGTAAGGAATCCATTTTTGCATTTCGCACAATGTATTTGTGGGGAAATGAGTTCAGTTTTACAATTCATCTCCAGGGAAATGCACTGGAATTACTTCGGCCTTTGTTGATGAAAAACATTCATAAATTGAAAGGCAAAGAATTTTACCTCTGCGTCCATCCCGATTCTCCATGGGAATATCACTTTGGCAGCGATAATTATATGCTTCTGGACCAATGGCTCAAAGAGCACAATCCTGATGCACTGGAACAATTAATGTTTGTGAAAATAAGTCGCAGGCTCACAACAATCCGCTATGAAGAAATGGGGGACTATGGAAAAGAAACCTGGAGTATGCTAAAAGAAATGCTGATCTGATCAGGAACCGATATGGTGCATCAGATTGTGAATCTGACTATTCCACAAAAGCGCATTCTCTTCTTTTTCATCATCTGTAGCAAAATCAGTTACAATCAACGCAACATCTGAAGTGATTTCATCCTGAACGATTTCAAATTGAAAATATGTTTCGTCCTTTTTGTCTTCAGTCTGCCATTTATAACGAACCAGTTGATTCTCCTTCTTATTGATGATTCGGGCGCGCTGTTCGCTGCCTTCCCAATGAAAAATAAAATCTCCTTCACGAATATTTACCTTATCAGCAAACCATTCTTCCAGACCACTGGCAGTACTTAAATAGTTATACAGAATCTTGGGAGAAGATTTTATCTCAAATTCAAGAGTATACTTTTGTTTCTTATTCGTTTTTGTTTCCGGCTTCACAATTGTCATTCTAATTTTGTTTGAAAATAATTGAATTTTTACTCGGGCGCCCAAGATAGTCATTATTTCCGAACGAAAGCTTTTAAATATTTGAAAATGCTCGCAAATTCTCAATCTTTCGGCTACCTTCGCCGAAATTCATATGGCACTTCTACATTCTTTTGAAAATTCGGGCAACTGGCTGTTCAAACGAAGAGGGCAGATTCCTGTGGTCCTTTTCATTTTGGCGATCCCTGCTGTATATTTTACTGATTACAATCAGCTTAATCCGACAATCAGCACAATTATCAATTATACAGCCGTAGTCCTCAGTTTTCTTGGCTTTGTTGTAAGAGCCTATACCATCGGCACCACACCAC
>CAYMMN010000007.1:0-23748 GCA_964391495.1 uncultured Flavobacteriales bacterium
GATTACGTTCCTTCTCCGCTGAAATCACAAAGGGAATCAGCAAACGTGTAATCACGTAACTACTCAGAATGGAAAGTATGAGATAAGTAATTGTGTTCATGCCTGCGCGATTTTTCGTTCTTCAAAAACATTGCTTTGCTGAAGGTGACGTACACCCAGACGCAATGCTGTCTGCACCGGAATAGACGCCGCACGCGGAGTGACGGTACGTTTTTCGAAAGCAGTGTTCAACACAAACCTGTAACGCTGTGCAATTGCCGGCCATGTATACCGACGGTTGGCAATAGCTTTCATCTCTCGACCCAGTGCTTCACGCTCCTCCGGTTTCACTTGTTGCAACATCGACAAGAGTTCTGATTCGCTATGGAAATAGCGGGCTTTGCCTTCTGTCGTTGCACGGTTAAAATTCACATCGTATGCGAAGACAGGTAATCCGAGATACATTGCTTCTACGAGAGAAGGATTTGTACCACCGGCACTATGTCCATGGATGTACACCGTACAATTCGAACGTAGTATATTCAGTTCCCGTTGATCGTAGATCGGATCCAGGAGAATGAGATTTGAATTAGAGGAATATTTTTTCTTTAAGCCACGGCTGTATTCGCTGTTGCTCCAGTTCCCGACCATCACCAGCGGGAATGCAGAAAAATTCGCGAAGGCTTCCAGTACCATGTGAATATTATTCTCAGGTTCTATTCTGCATACCTTGAACGCATACGGACTACTGAGAAATGGATATCTTGAAACATTGGAAGGTGAAATTACTTCGGCCGAACAATGATCCGCTCCATAAGCGATCATGTGACTGAGCGTTTTGTAATGCATTGCCGTGTAACGCTGAATAGCAGCGTTGTCGGTGATGTCAGCATCGGAAAATTTCACGGCGCAGTATTCTGACAGCTTCAAAAATTTGCGTACAGGATAACTCCATTTCTGACGTCTCCATTCCATGCCATCAATGTTCACGATTATTTTTTTGTTCGTAAACAGTTTTATGAACGGAAGAAGAATACAACCGCTGACTCCGAGAATCAATAATTTGTCAGCGTAACGCAAGGCGTGAAAAATGGAAATGATATCATAGAAGATACTTTGCAAACCATTCGCATTGAGCGGAAGGTATACAAGGCGTGCACCGTTGAATTGTTTTACCTGCTCATCGCGATGATAGTAGGACGAACTGCAATAAACGGTAAGGTCGTAATCGTTGTGCAACTGATCCACCAGGTGATGCGCCAGCGTTTCAAATCCACCGTAACGTGCAGGAACACCTGCTGTACCGATAATGGCAACTTTTGTCTTGGTCATATACCGGTACTTATTTGTATTGGTTAAAAAAGAAATCGATTAACTGACAAAGTTCAATCTTCTCTACATTGGCTTTCCCGGCGGAATAAGACTGAATCGCCAGTTTCATTTCCTGAGTCGTGATAATTTGATTTTTGTCATTATCAAATTTCACAAACGCTTTAGGAAGCTCGCGGGCGCCTTCCATTCTATATACTTCCGGGAGTTGTTCTACAGGATGATCAATGCTTTTTGAAAAATCACGAATGGCTTCCAGTGAATTTGTTTCGAATTGTTTCGGAAACTCTTCTTTGGCTTTTGGATTATTATCAATTGCTTGTACTTGTAAAGAGAGAACAATACCGGCAAGTGATAAGCCCAGTGTGTATATTAATTTCATGTTTTGTGCGATTTAAAAATAAAAGGATCAGGGAAGAGTAATCAGTTTCTCCTGGTAAAACTGGCCGTCGGCTACAACAGTCAAAATGTACATGCCGTTTCTTCCCAATTCCAATCCGTCGAGATGCAGATTACCGTCAAAAAGATTTCCAGGATAATTCCTTTGATACACGAGTGCTCCATCCGATCGTTTCACGCTGACCTCAACATTTTCCGATCGGATATTTGTCATTTGAATATCCAGATCTGAACCTGTCACAGGATTTGGAGAAACTGAGATTCCCGGTTTTTTACCGAATTCGATTTTCACCGGATCACAATAAGTAAATGCACCATCATAATCTGTTTGTTTCAAACGATAATAAGAAATACCGAATAATGGATTTTCGTCGAAAGTTGTATAATTCAAAGTAGTAGTACTATTTCCCGCTCCACGAACCGATGCTACAGGAATATACTCCTGATTATTTGCGGAGCGTTCAACAGTGAAATATGAATTATCAATTTCAGATGCAGTAGTCCAGTCGAGTTTCACATCGTCATCCAAGCGTTCAGCAGTAAAGCTTACCAGTTCAACCGGCAAAGCATTACTACCACCCGTTGCGTTAGCCAGGGTGAAAACACTTCCCCAGGCGCTGAATGAAGAAGATGTAATTGATCCGGTTCCATTAGCCGTTCCGGTTCCATTGCGGTTGTACCATTGCGGCGAAATTCCCTCAGCAACACGTAAATTTAAACGGTCAGTTACTCCGTCGTCTGTACCATAATACAGCTGAATTGTTGCTGAATTAAAAATACTTGATTTGGTATTGGTGATAAGCCAATAACGGATATTTGAAACCGCGGATAAAGATGCTGGCAATGTATAACCTAAAGAGCTTGCGGCAGTTTCAATCATCTCACCTATGTAGTTTACACTGTCGTTGGTAGTATGTGAAGGGGTAAGGACCATTGGTCTCCAATGACTTCCTTTCCCAAGAGGGAAATAACCTGCAGCTGCTGCAGACTGCCTGTAAATCTGATTCATCGGACCGTCGATGAAGGAATTTGAATTTCCAACATTCGCATTCGCTGATGAACCAATATTGATGATGTTGGTATAATCTGTATTGATGATCCCGTTGGTCATCGACAAATAATTGTATACATAAACCGGAGTTGTAAGTGTAGCACCGGATGCATTGTTCATTGTAAGATTGTAAAACACAGGCATCACTGTTCCACTGATTTCCTGAGCTGCAGTACCATCTAAACTGACTGTTCCGGAACGGCAAACAAATGTTCCATCGTTGGTAAATGTGTTTGTTCCATCATGCGTCCCGCGCAAACTCATGTTCTTTGAATTACCTGCTGCACCGGCAATGGAACGAATATCAAAAGTTGTTCCGGCCTCAATGTCCAGTCCAAGCAATCTGAAATTAGCTGTCGATCCGTTGGATGGTTGCAATTTGTTATTACTTGCAGCTGCTCCTGAAATGCGAAAAGCGGGATACGTGGCGCTTGGAAATGGTTTGAAGTTAAAATTTGTGTTGTTCGTAGTACTGGCATTCCCGAACTGAACAACTCCTCCTGTGACATTCACTGTTCCAACGTTACCACAAAAAGAAAAATCCAAAATAGTTCCACCGGTTGTATTATTTTCTTCAATGGTAATTGTACCACCACTCATTACAAAAGAGCTTGCCGCGAGGTCTGTCATATAAAACACCTCTGTACTCACTCCGGTAGAACCGCAATTGATGAGCGCATCTCCTCCTGTCATTCTAAAACTGAATGGCTCCGCGAAGGAACCAACTTTGAAACTGATACTTCCGTATACTCTTAAAAGTCCGGCTGATATTTCCAGGTAAGGCACAATACCGGCAGTCTGCTGGTCACTTCGTATACCACCTGTTCCAGTAGTAGCTCCTACATTTACAGTACCTCCTGAAACATACAATCCACCTTGCAGATTTAAATATGTGGAAGTGGGAGCAAAATTCAGAGTCCCTGCTGGCGCATCAATATTTACATTTCCGATGAGCGTATAGTCGGCTGACGGACCAAAAACATAAGTTCCGGAATTATTGTGAATGAATGTTCCATAAGTAAGATTAAGTGTGCGGGTCGCTGATTCGAAATTGTAATCCTGAACTTCCAGATAATAAGACTTGGAAGTGATTTTCACCATTGAAACTGAATTCAAATCCCAGGATCCTACACCTGAAACTACACTGTTTGTTGCACCCTGAAATGTCAAATTGACCAAATCATTCGAGTCATAATAAAAATCAACCTCACCATTGTTTGTAAGGTCTCCGCTCAGGTATACCTGATGAGTGAGTGTACTATTATAAGTATACCTGAATTTTGCTCCATTGTAAACTGTAATGTTACCGGAAACTGTAAGCCAGTATACTGCCAGATTATAAAACTGAAGCTCACCGGAGCTGCCTTGTCCCACAAAAATGTTTGCGACAGTTGTATTCGTATTATAATATACGATATAACCATCTCCGATATAAGCGTTGTCTCCTGCCTGTGGATAGGTTCCGCTATTCGTTGCATTACCATATGTAACAGTCGACCATGTTGCAGGATTGGTCCAGAGTCCCCCACTGGTCCTGCTATAGTAGTTTGCACCTTTTGAATTTGTGAAGGCAAATAGAAATAAGGCCGTCACAACAAGGCATAAGCAAAATTTCCTAAAATAATTCATAATACGGGAGGCTTTCATTTGGCTCTGCCATTTACCAGAGCCATGCCATTAGAGAAAAACCGTATTATTTATAAAATTTCGCTGTTTTCTATTTGAGAAATTTCCATTTTCGGGAATCTTTTCTTTTATCAGGAAAATTTCATCGCTATTTAGAAAAAGGACAGTTCAGGAAAATGGAAAAGTACAAATTGCATTCTAAAATTAGTGCGATTCTACTTTAAAAACACTGAATGATCCATTTGAAAATAAAATACAGAACGTACTTTCCCATATTTGGAAAAAGAATCATTTTGGAAAAATAAATCTGGTAAATTTTTTAACGAAAATCGCTTATTGCACGGATTCAGTATGATAATACTTCATTCAATTGTTGATGCATGGAATCAATACTAAAGCAATCCGCTTTTTTTCGGGCCTGGCTGGATAACCTCAGACACTCTCCACGATTCATTGCCAGATAAAGTATAGTCTCCGTGATTTTATCAAGATCGTTCACGTTGATCCTGTATCCGTTTTCACCATCATCTACAATTTCCCTGGGACCGCCAACATTGGGTACCAATTCAGGAATTCCATAACTCATGGCTTCGAGAATGGTCATGCCGAAAGTTTCTATCCATTTATCCGGATGCGATAAATTCAATACAAGTGATGCGCGCTCATAAAAGGGATGAACATTTTTCTGTTTTGGAAAAATGAAAAGATTCGGTGGCAATTCCTGTCCGGCAAAAAAACTATCGATTTCATTCTTTTCAGAATTGAGAACGAGTTCGAATTTTACCAGATGTAAACGGCGTGCAAGCGTTACAAATTCATTTACCCCTTTGTATTCCTTCATGGAACACAACATCAGGACAGTAAAAGGTTTTTCAGCATTGACTTCATAGCGATGCGCTCTTCCGCGATGACGAAACTCGTCGCTCAATGCGTTATACACAACATGCATTTCCGGTCCATTAACCGGTTCTTTCTCCTGAAGAAATCTGGAAACATAAACCACGTGTGAAGCTGTCCATTGTACCACTTTCTTCAAAAACCATTTCAGTACCGGTGGATTCATGGAAGTTTCGTGCAAATGATAAATTACACGAACACCCCTGATCTTTGCCGCTACTGCAGCGCCAAACGGAAGCAAGGTATTCACATAAACAGTATCTCTTTTTCTTAACCTGAACAACAACAGGCCACACAAATGCAGCTGACTTGCACTCAGCGCAAGCAAACGTTTCCACTTGTTCTCACGGAAGCGATACCAGAATTTATTTTCTGTAACACCTAGGCCGGAAAGAAATCCATCCTGTGTTGCTGAAGATGTATACAACTCAACATTTTTCCCATTCTGAACGAAACCACGAATCGCGTTAGCAAGCACCAATGGACTTCCACTAAAATCGTTCAACAAATGAACACAGATCAATCGTTCACGTTTCGGAAGAGCTGAATAAACATTCTGAAGTAATTTTCCTTTTACATTCCATTCGTATTTCTCACG
Source organism: uncultured Flavobacteriales bacterium (assembly GCA_964391495.1). Taxonomy (GTDB): domain Bacteria; phylum Bacteroidota; class Bacteroidia; order AKYH767-A; family 2013-40CM-41-45; genus JADKJP01. The sequence continues at coordinate 5,880 of CAYMMN010000007.1, forward strand.
GAATGTGAGTGAAGCGTACAAACTCAGATTTCTCAGCAGCTCACGATCCGAATGAACACGATTCAGTTGATTTGCGAAATCATTTATCGATTGCGAATACGTACTGTATTTTACTTTCAGCCCGCATCCGATGTTTACAAACTCACCCGGACCGCAATTGTCGAAACAAATAACAGGCAAACCGTGTGACATCGCCTCTGCAACCACCATTCCTGCACCCTCGTGTGAAGGAAACAGAAATACATCGCTTTGATTGTACAAAGCTTTCAATTCGGAACGTTGGATCCAGTGTATAAAAGTAACAGCTTGCTCCACCTGCAAATCTTTCGTGAGCTTTTTCAAAGCATTGGCAGCCGGTCCATCTCCAACAAGTGTCAGATGAACTCCGCCTCTCTCCTTTTCATTCAGCCCATGGTAAAATTTCGCGAAGGATCGTATCGTAATGTCAAAGCCTTTCAGCCACACAAATCTTCCAACAGAAATGACATGCAACCCTGAATTCTGAATGCTTGTTTGTTCTGTTGCTGGCTCTGATGCAACAGATGAACAGATTACCATTTTCTTTTTGTCAAATTTCAAATGATCTGCAACAGCTGAGTTCATGCACAAAATGACATCCGCTTTCTTTGCTGAAATTTTCAGGAACGGATCAAATTTCCAAAATGCGAGTTTCAAAACCCAACGAAATCTGTCAGCTACATATGACTTCCATCCATATACCGGCAGAATATATTCCTTTGGAACTTTTGGATGGTGCCCTACCGGACCCCACACCAGTGGCTTTTTGAAAACCCACAGAAAGGTTGGGGTCCAGTCGTTGTGAAAATTGAGATTGTGGGCGATATCAAATTCAACTTTTTGTCTTTTTACAAATACCGGCAAAAATAATTGCCACATGTAGTAATAAATCATCGACAACAACGGACCCTTTTTCCAGAAACGCGTCCATTTTGGAAGATCATAATACAGAAAGCGAATGTTCCCGGCTTCTGGTACTGAATTTTCACTCAGGTATTTTTCTATTGATTCACGGTTATTCTTTCTGGTAACAGCAATCACTTTATTAAAGCGTGCGATCTGGCACACATAGTTCCAGCCCATTCCATCTTCCGAACCTTTGTAAGGGTTCACCGCGTAAGCTGTCGCAAGAATTGTCTTTTTCATTTCAATAAAAAATATCAGGAAGCTAAACTTTGAATATTGACTACAGACTCTTTGTCCCTTGATTTAATTACTCTGGCGGGAACACCGGCTATAACAGAATTTGCAGGCATATTACGATTCACAACCGCTCCGGCTGCAATCACACAATTGTCACCAATCGTGACGCCATCCAAAACTGTTACCTTCGAACCTATCCAGCAATTTTTACCAATAACAATTCCTTTGCGTGTAACACCTTGCTCGCGAATCAGAATTTGAGGATCATCGTAATTGTGGTTTTCAGGATGACAGGAAAAATATTGTCCAACGATACAATCGTCGCCAATTTCCAATCCTCCTCCTCCACCGAGATACGCGAATTCACCAATGCCGACATTTTCTCCGAGATGAATATGACTACCAAGATTATTGAACGAGGTTGAAATAATTACTCTGCTGAATGCACCTATTCCACTATTTTTCCCGATGACCAGACGTCCCTTGCCTGTTGCATTTAATGTTGCGTGATCACCGATTTTTACAAATTGCCCAAGGCTAATGTTTGAAGTATAAAAAAAACGTACACCTCTGCCGAGGGCAATGCCTTTCGCGTATTTTCCATACACAATGAGCTTTGTTCCTCTCAGAAGCTGAACCAAAAATGAAGTAAAAAAGGAAAGCAACAATCCGCTGCGAACTTCTCTGTCAAAAGAGAAGTTGGGGTTACGCAAGCGGATTAGTTGTTCCATCACCTGTTTCATGTAGGTATATCTTTTAAGCGGCTCTTACAATAGCGGATTCAATAACGCGCAGGGTTTCCTGCTTATCCGTATTTTCAACAGGAACATACATTGCTTCCCGTGAACGCATGGACAAGCGTTCGAATAATTCCCTGTAATTCTCTGTGAGTTCATGAATGGTCTGAGCATCCAGTTCCTGCTTTCTTTTCAAAATATCCTCAACCGGAGCAAACAACAGAATATTTACTTCCGGTTTAAAAAGGAGTTTATACAAGGATCGTGTGATTTTTGGGTTCATGTGAATATTTGAACGCTTTCCATCAACGATAAAATCAAAATAATACCTGTCGTACACCACAATAATTCCGCGAAGATTATATCTGAAGTAGATATAGAATTGTCCAAATAAATAATCGGTATAGTAATAGACAAACCGAAACAATGAAGACAATGTACTTTTGTTGGTTCCGGTACGAGGCAATCTGCTCACAGATATTTGTTCAGCTTTCGCTTTACCATGTTTCCATGCACTGAGAATGGGGAATAAGGATGGCCGGTGGCGAACCACCACAACTTTTTTACGGAATTTCTCCTGCAGCATTTGTTCGATGCCGGCAATGATGGTTGATTTCCCGGCACCGTCAACTCCGGTAAGTGTAATAACAAAACCTCTGCGATTGATCAGATCACGTACTGAATCCATCATATAACTCAGTGCCGACTGAATGCGACGAGCAATATTGTTAGCAGGCAGGTTCATGATGGCTGTCATCACCTGCTTTTGCATTGAAATTTTGTATTGAAATAAATCTTCCAGTCCGTCACAACGCAAACCGAAGGAAGAATGAACATGATTTAAAATTTGTCCGCGTACGACACTGTCAAGTTGACTGTAATATTTAATGTATCGTTCAGGAACAGCAGAGTGATTGAGAGTATAGAACAACCAGGTATATTCAAAACAAAAACGTTTATCCGGTACCCGAATTCCTTCTGCGTTCGTTGTAGCGCTACGGAGTATCTTACCTGCATCCAGATAAGTCAACGCTTTTCGCTGAAAGGTGTGGATCAGGTCGAGAGAAAGAAATGACTGGTCCTCGAAATACAGTTCTACGGTAGTCATGAAAGACTTCCTGTAAATTTTAGTTTTAATAACACCCGACTGTCTTTTTAAAACAGTGAGTAATCCTTGTACTTCTTCTTTTGCAACAAGTAAATCAAGGTCAGAGTACTCGGGAAGATCATCGATGCTTGCATGAATGTATTTCAGCAAAGCATACTTTCTGTTTTTAATCTGCCTGAAGAAATTGCGAATGCAAACACGACGCATGCTTGTCGCGTTACTCAGCGGCAAGGTTCTGCTCAACGCCTCATCCCATGCCTCCATCAGCCAAAAAGCCTGTGGATGCAATTTCTCCTGTAACAAATAAATATTCAGGTAATAGCTGATGGTGGACATCAGATACAACCTGTAATGTAATTCAGTATCAATGTTAAAAATCCTGATTAATTCTTTGAGTGCAGGTTGATCAAAGGCTTTACGGATTTCAGCTTCAATCTTTTCAATCGATGACTTGTTGATCATCACTTCTTTTTGAAAAACAAAGTGAATCACATCAAACAAAACCGGTGCATCGCGACGTGCCAATTCCCAATCGTATACATGCAGTTTCTTTTCTCCGGCATACATGTTCCATGGAGTAAAATCTCCATGTGTCATGCCCAGGTGCACCGTGGCCGACATGTCTATGCTTTTTTGCAGCTGTTTGATTTTCTCAAGCAGATTTTCCGCAACAGGCAAAGGATTCTTCACGAGGTTTCCTTTGGCCATATAAATATTTTGCAAAACCCTTTCCATGAACTCTGTCGAACGGACTTTGTCAACAGTCAGGTTTTTCAGATACAACTCAACCAGACAACCCGCGTGTAAATGCGTAAACTCCGTGCTGCGCTGAATTTTCTCAGGCTTAATGTTGTCAATCACTTCAGCGTCCATCTCTTCAACATGTAAAACCTGTGGAGTTTCCATGCTTCTGAAACCGGAGCTTTTCATGATGTTCAGCATTTGCTTTTCATTGCGAATCAGCAAACCGGAATGACTATTGAGCGGGATCTTTATAAAATGTGTGGTCTTGCCTTTTGTATTGATCTCTATAACACATTTCCTGTTTACACCAACTGTGCCTGTGAAGATGGAATACTGATCGTGTTTCACCTGTTGGAGTAAATTATCCAAACGCGAAGGCTGGCGTGAATACAAACTAAACGAAAGTGATGCAGGCGCGGATCGTAATCCTAAACTGAAAGCTGATCTTACCAGAGTTTGAAAAATTCTTCCCTTGATCGTTCCTGCATTGTATAAATTTAAAAACGTAGGCTTTTGCAAATCACAAGGATAAATCCATCGCAATGTCTTGTCGGGATTGCAAACACCATGAAAAGCATAATGATGAAAACCATGCATTGATTTTCTTTGACCTGAAATCAGAAATACCTGATCAAACTTACTGAGATCCCTTATCCTATCTAAATATTCCGAATCAGATGCCAATAAAACCAGATGCCCGGAATCTGGAATCGATTCCTCCCGGTGAAAAACATGGATGGGGAAAGGGCCGTTGTGGTCTATCCCTTTGTCATCGGAACAAACAAATACTTTTTTTCCTTCTCCTGAAAACAATCGAAGGAGAATGGACAAATCGGAATTCTGAAATCTGGACATGTGAGGTGATAAATTCGAGCCTCATTACCGTAAACCATGCCATGCGGAAAAGAATGGATTTCTGTTTAATTATTGCACTTTTAAAAGTGATGCTGTTGTAAATTGGGAAGGAAATCCCAAAATTGGAATGATTAACCGGCCAATTTTTCTGAAAAACCGATTTTTTTACCGGTATTCATGATTACTCTTTCTCTTCTCGAAAGATTCTCACTGTATTGTAAGACTCCGTAAAAGATCAGCAATTGATAAAAAAGAATACCATAATTGGTTTCACCAAAGATGCCGAATTCAGTAAATGAATTGATGAGGATCGGGATGAACAAAGCGACAAAAAAACTTTTTTTCTCGATGTCTTTTGAACGAAGGAAGAACCGGATCGTGATTCCCAATTGCAAAATCACGAGGACAAAACCAACGATACCAAGATTCATCAGTACCTGTATAAATGTATTGTGCGTCATTTGTCCGGCATAAGTATGTACGCTCTGGAAATAATCTTTGTAAGCGATACGCATGTAACCATATCCGAATAATGGCTCATTCGGCAAACCCTCTGTGAGCAAGGCTTTCCAGAAAGGCAGACGACCCGTCATGCTCAATACTTCATCGACATTTCCCTGTTTGAAAATGATGGTACTCAATACAAATGGCATCGCTACAGCCATTGCGATCAATACTCCCGCTTTCAGTTTTTTGTTCTCACTACGCAGTGTGAAATAGAGAAGAATCAGTACAAACCCGATCATCGAAGAACGGGAACCGGTAAGTACCAATGCGACAAGTGCGATCAGCATCATGAAGATGAGCAGAACCTTGCTTCGATTCTCTCTTAATTCCAAAGCTACCATGGAAGCGCCAATGACAGCGAGCATTCCCAATTCATTGGGATTCATCAGGTATCCTCCGAGTCGCGCTTCTTCACCGCCATGTGTCAGTCGGTAAAATATATCCGGCGCGACAATTACACCTACCACGAAAATGAGAAGAATAAAGAACACAGCATTCCCGAGCAAATAACTCAATCGGATTGCACTCTCAGGATGATGTTTGCGAATCAATAAGAAGACCGCAATAAAATAATACGCGAAGAGAAAACTCTCCAGGTTCATCAACAATTGCAGTGCGGAATAACCTATATCTGTTGACCAGAAGAAAGAAATAAAACCTAGCACCAGATAAGCTCCATAGAACAATGGTATGATGGAATTACTCCAGGACCAGCTGGCCAGCCAGCCTTTGCTTTTCAGTGATGTGTAAACGCCGAAGATGGCCAGGGTCATCCCTGTCCGGAAAATAATTTTCAGGATTCTTGTAATGGTGACATTCTCCGAAACGGTAAAATATCCTGCTATCTTGATCAGAAGGATCAGGATCAGGATATTAAACAGCTTTTGTAAAGAATTCGTTTTTTCCATGGATACCCTGGTGCAAGAACCTGTTTCTAAGATCAGGCTGCATAGGCATTGATGAGCTGACAGGCAATATTCTTCCAGTCAAACTCCGCCTGGATCATCTTACGTGCCTGATAGCGCTTCTGTTCCCATTTTCGTTCAGAAATTTCACGAACAGCGATTTCCATGGCGCGGCAAATGTCCCCAACCGTATTCGCGGGTAAGGCGATTCCGGATTGATACTCACGGATATAGGAGGCCATATTGGTTTCTTCGCTCACTATGCAGGGCACCAGCAAGGCGGAAGCTTCAAGAACAGACATTGGAAGACCCTCATTCCGGGAAGGATGCAGAAAAACATCCATGTTCGCAATCGTGTTCAGTTTTTCTTCTCCGAAAGATGCTCCGTAAAATGTAACGAGTGAATCTATATTCAAATCATGCGCTCGTTTTTCAAGAAAGGCTCTGTCTTCGCCATCACCAATCAACCACAACTCACCTTCCTGCTTTTCCTCATGAATAAATTTTGCAAACGCCTCCAGCATCAGATCCAACCCTTTGGTATACGCTGTTAACCGTCCGCAAAATCCGAATACTGTTCCTTTTTGTTTTGGTATAGGATGGAAATTATATTTCAGTTCATTTAAATCCTGTCCGTTCGGAATCAAAATTTTATTTTTTCCGGGTAAAAGTTTTTCGACCGCTTCATACTCTGTCTTTCCCAGAAAATGAACAGCTTTCGCGGATGACACTACAAATTTTTCAAACAAAGGAAAATACAGACTCTTGATAAAATGATTCTTCTGCATCGCGATCATGTTGTAACTGCCGTGAGGAGTAAATACAAATTCATGACCTGTGCTGTGCAGGATTCGAACCGCATGATAAAATTCCGGAATAAAACCACCATGCAAATGAAACTTCGTTTCTACAGATGAATTACGGATTGCTTTCGCAAGCTCATGATCTATTCTGAACTTGTTGTTATGCGATTGAAACAAACGTGTGCTGTATTTCCGGTCAGGATAATCCCCGTCCGGTGTCGGAGTGATGCCCCAGACCTGCACATAATGTCCAAGCATTGATTGATGCGTAGCGAGTTGATGAACAACTTTATTTACGCCGTTCATACGTTGCGGATTCGCTTTTCCTAAAATGAGATGAACTATTTCCATACTGTAACCAATTCTGTTTTTAATGAATACAGGTACCATAACTGCACGATCACCTGTGTAAGAATCAGGCCCGCGAAAACTCCCGCCATTCCGAAGGTGCTCACCATTGGAGCGGCAAGGAGCAGACTGAAACCTGCACTAAGTAAGTAAGAGATAAAAATGTCACGATTCTTTTCAACTGTACGAATGAAAAACCTTAGTAATAAGCCGGTGAATACAAACAAGTACAACAAAGCAAAACCAAAAAGAACATTTTCATATTTGATATAATCTTTTCCATATAAAAAGTCAATAATCTGTCGTGCAAAGACAACTATCGACAAAATCAATGTAAACGTAACTGCGCCGGCCATAAACATCACCTGACGCAAATAGGCGTAAAGGTTTTTCAATCCTTTATCATGATATATTTTTGAAGCGTTGGATGGAATAAAATTTTCCATGGCCAGAAAAAGAATATTCAATACTCCAATAATATTTTGCGCCATCCGAATTGCTCCAACAGACACAGGACCCAGTATTCCACCCGCGGTCACAATAAAAAAGTTTCCTGAAAACCACTGCAACAGCGATGTCCCGATGAGCCACCCGGAGTAATTCCATGTCTCAACCAGATGTGTTCCAAATTCCTTGAAATGCCATTGCAGGCTTTTTGTTTTCAATAAACCATAGGTTGAAGAAATGCTGTTCGACAAAGCAATGATGATAATGGCACGTTGCAAATTGAGCTGATGCATATAAGCCACAACCAGTAAACCCAGAATTTGTGTACTGTAGGAGATCAGGTCAAGAACCAATGCTGTACGACTTCTTCCTTCAACAAAAAATAACTTTCTGAAATATTCATTCATCAGGTAGGTCAACACTGCCAATGGCATAATGATCTCAACGGAACGAAGTTCCAGAGAATCAAAAAACATCAGCTCGGAAAACCGGCAAAACAAATACGTAATCAAAGCCACCAGCAACGAGAAAAGTAATTGCTGAAGAAACATCATGTTCAGGAAAGAGTCTTTTTCTTCTTTATCCTTCTTTGGAAGAAGGGTTTGCAAAGGAGCGATAATAAACGCCTGCTGAATGCTCGCGAAAAACAAAACTACCAGCCAGGTCATTGCAAAGACACCATAACTACTCAATCCCAGAAATCGTGCGAGCAGGACGCCGGTAACAAAACCGGCTCCACTCACCACGGCCTGATCAATCAACGCGATCGGCGCCTGACGATTGGTACTATATAAACTTTTTAATTTTTTCACTTCCAATAGTGGTTAACGTAGTGTGAAACACGGGCCTTCCACCCTTTGGCTTTGTATTGATATGAATACTTTGTACCCGTGAGATCTCCGTTGAAATTTGTCGCTTTGTGCAAACCGTTCAGCACAGTGTACATGTTTTCAATTTTATAATCCTGCTTCAGCATTTCCGAATAGGTGAGCAAATGCGATGAAGTATATTCTGAACGAACGACATACAAATTCAAATCGGAAATTTTCATCAGTGCAAGCGCGTCAATCGCGTTCGCTGTCGCAGAAGTATCCAGAATAATAATGTCTCCGTAAGCATACAACCCTTCGATTTTTTCCTTCAGCTGAGGCTGACTAAACAACAATGTACTGTCGCTTCGGTCTTGTCCGGCTCCGGCAAGTAATAATGAAGATGTTCCGGATTGCTGAATAATCTTATCCAGGCTTACCTCTCCACGCAGATACTCGCTCATTCCGGGAATCAGGCGAATCGATTCATTGGTGTGAACTGAAGCATGATGAAGATTCAGATCAGCGATCACAACTTTCCATCCGCTTCTTGCCAGTGCTGAAGCAAGATGTTTTGCTATAAACGTTTTACCTTCACCTTGTATAGAAGAAGTGATTGTGACGATTTTCTTGCCATTGATCAATCCATGTAAAATAAGATTGGTCGCCAGATCCGAAAAGGAATTGTTTCCTTCCTGAACAGGACCATCGCCCATTTCGCGGATCACTCCGGCAACAGGAGAACTGGTCATCTTTTCAACCATTTCCTTGTCTTCTATCTTTCCGCGTGCATAACGACGCAGATAAACAAACAGAACGCCACACAATAATCCGGTGACCCCGGCGAGGATTAATAAAAATCCTCGCTTAGGGTAGACCGGTGTCGTGGGAACCGACGCGTATTGTATAATCCTGTGAAAAGAGATCGTTGCCGCTTCCGCGATAGAAGCTTCAGTTCTTTTCTCCAGAAGGAATTGGTAAACTTTTTGATTCAACTGGAAATTTCTTTCCAGGATGATCATGTTCTTTTCTTTCGTAGGAAGATTGTCAAACTCGTGATCGGCCGTTTCTACAGCCGCGTCCATTTCCGCTCTCTTCGCACGGATACTTTGCTTAGCATTCAGAATGGCTTCACGACTGTATTTTACGACATCATCAATTTTTCCTTCAATGAGTTTTACTTTTTCATGATCCGGTGTGTATCGTGTAAGCAATTCCCTGCGTTCCTGTTGGTAGGATTTCAGATTTTTGATCATATCGGCAAACAATGGATCCGAAATCGCGTCGAATGCAGGTCCGGCTTCGTTAAAATCTTTCCGGTTGTCGACATAATTCTGCAACTGATCCAATGTCGCTGCTTCCATATCCAGATTGGTTTGCTCCACTTTCAATTGCGAAAGCTTACGCAGACCTGTTTCTGTTTCCTGAGAAGTATTGATAATTTTGTATTTCAACCTGTATTCTTCCAGCTTCAGTTCCGATTCCTTCAATTCACGTCCGATCTGGTCAAGACGATCATCGATAAACTGAACAGTTTTCGCCGCGGCTTCCGATTTACTTTCGATATAATCACTGATGTAAGCCGCTGCAAGAGCATTCGCGAAGTCGGCGGATTTTTGCGGCACTTCACATGCATAGGAAATTCGAAGAATCGGAATGTCACGATCCAGCGCTTTTACATCCAGCCTGTCACCAATCACGGTATTTACAAGCGCTTCGTCCGAATGAATAATAAATTCGTAATCATCAACCAGCGCGAAAGAAGGAGTACTTTGAATCAGTGAATCATTCCGTTCAATTCTGAATGCCGCCACTTTGGTAATCAGCATGTCACCGAAATTTCCTGTTGTATCCACTTCCTGCCGACCGGCACTCACTTTCAAATGGAATGAAGAATCATTCAGCACTGTGAGTTGTACTGTTTTATCAAACAAAGCACTGTCCTTAAGAATGTAGTGAATCTTAAACGGAGAAGATTTATACAATTCGCGTTTACGGATATCGCCTATTCTATACACAGAAATCCTGAAATCCAGATTTCGGAAAGCCTTCTTCACCAATACCTGGCTTTGAATGACTTTCTCTTCCGTAGCGATTTTACCTGATGAAGAAAATACGTCGAAGTCCTTGTAAAGATTATTCTCCGATACTCCATTGTTCTTTTCATCGAGTTTCAACATCGCAGTACTCTCGTATTTCGGAGTCGCGTAGTACAAGATCCGCGAAGCGAACAATATCGCGATCACCAAGAACAAGGCGATCACCGGCAAACCTTTGATGGCCGGTAAAAGAAATTTTTTGAGTTGCTGCTTGTCGCCCATCTTATTTCATAAGTGTTAAAAAGATGGCCAGGCTGGATAAAATAGCAGCGAGTGGTACAAGAGTACCGGATTCTCTTTGCAGAGATTTTCTTTTAAATGGAGGCAGATAAACGATGTCGCCCGACTGCAACCAGATATTTTCTTTTTCTATAGTGCTGAGGCGGGTAAGGTCAAGACTGTATTCCTTTTTGGTTTCGTCTTTCCCTCTGATGATTTTCAGGATGCGCGCATCCGCGTAATATTCCGGTCCGCCCGCACGGCCGAGAATTTCTACCAGGTTGGTATACTCCTTTTCCAGTTGGAGTGTACCCGGTGATTTTACTTCTCCAAGTACCGTCACCTCACGATTCAGCACTTTGAGAACAATCACCGGGTTCACGATCAACCGGGAATAAATTGTAGTTAAGGTATCTGTCGCTTCCGAAATGGTGAGACCGCCAAGTTTCACTGCTCCGATTTTCGGAAGCATCACTTGTCCGGCACTGTTAACCATCACCCATTTACCATAAACTTCATTGGAATTATAAATTCCAAAGACAGATCCGATACTGAGCTCTTCATGGTCCCAGATACTCAGCGTGATTTTATCATCCGGCTGAATAAGCTGTGCCTCTTTTGAAAATACGTCCGACAATGCGGCATTACTGCCTGCATCACCGACAAACAACCGTTGTGTATGACATCCACTTAAAATGATAAGTACCGTCAGTAAACAAAGCTGTTGAATTTTTTTTCCGATTTTTGATCCGTTGGTTCCCACACCTTTTTGGATTAATGACCGGAGGAAAACAGCGCTCCTATCGTTCCCGATAGCATCGCGTTTAGTCCAATCTTGTTCATAAACTTTTTCTTTATTCCTGTTCCATGCGTCAACTCTACTTCTTTATCAAGTACCGTTAATCGTTCTATAATACTGAGCAATCTTCCAAATGAATCCTGATTCTTCTCTACATAATCGAAAGCTCCGTATTTCAATGTGCTCACTGCATTGCTGATGTATTCCTGTCCGCTCAGCATGATCACATGAATATCCGGATTCAACATTTTTATTTCACGCAATACATCCAGACCGGTTGTATCATCAAATTGAAAATCCAGGATAACGAGATATGGTTCCTCCGTGAGACTGTTCATGAAATCCAAAGGCTCATGAAAAGTCTTCACATCCGTGAATCCATTCATCTCCAGTTCGTATTCAACAAGTGATGCGAAGTGGCGATCATCATCGACGATCACGATAGATTTAGCTTTATTGGACATATCCCGCTTATTTTCGCGGCCGTGCTTGCCAAAGTCGGACCAGCTCAGAATATGTCCTTTTTTACTATAAAAAGGCTGAATTTACTTTTTTAATTTTCCCGTTTTGGGAGAAATTTCCGTTGGTGGGAGTTGAAATGAAACAACAAATTCATATTCAGGCACTGAAACTGATGGTTAGCAATTGATCTATTTCCTGTAAAACTTGCCATTATTTTATTTCTTTGCATCAAAGGCATTCAAAAGTTTTGGAAAATAATTCAATCCTTTCATACAACCGGCAAATTGACGGACTCCGATTCTACGCTGTCATTGGTGTTTTACTTTGTCATTTTATTCATTTTGAAAATACTTACCTGAATCGTCTTCCATTCGGACAAGGTGTGAATTTATTTTTTGTCATCAGCGGCTATCTGATCACAAAAATCCTGCTCATCAATAAAGAAAAAATACTATCCGGCGATACAAAAACCAAAAGCGTACTGAAATCATTTTATTTTCGAAGGTCGATAAGAATTTTTCCGATTTATTATCTGACCATTTTCTATCTCCTGCTGATTAATTTTCAAAACACAAAAGATGTCTGGGTCTGGCTCATCACTTATACAACCAATATTTACGTTTCCATCGACAGCCATCCTTACATCGGCTCATTCAATCACCTTTGGTCACTGGCTGTTGAAGAACAATTCTACCTCATCTGGCCATTCCTGATTTTATTTAGTCCAAAAAAGTATATCGAAAAAATTATCATCGGCATCATACTTCTTTCCGTGATATTCAAAGTATGGTATTTTAAATACCTGGGCTATTCCACCGCCATAAATGCGCTCACCATCAGCTGCGCGGATTCACTTGGGTTGGGCGCGCTACTGGCCTATTGGAGTTTGTATAAAGAATCCATTCTGAACCGCATCAACAAGTATAAATTCATCATTCCCCTCTCCTTCCTTCCGTTTCTCTATTTTATCATCTATCCAAGAACATTTGATTTTGTAGTGCTCACCGGAAACAATTTCCTGTTTTCACTTTTTGCATTTTTTATTGTGATGAAGGCCTCACAAATGAAATTTACTTCATTATCAAAGGTAATGCTTGAAAACAGTCTTGTTGTTCACCTTGGAAAAATCAGTTATGGAATTTATCTCTATCATTTTTTTATGCCCGATTTTTATAATCTAGTCAAAGAAATGATTCCGAATTTCATTCCTGAAGGAGAAAACTTCCGGACCATTTTCCTTTTTATCACAGCAATAGGATTTGCCGAATGTTCTTGGTATCTCGTTGAGAAACCCATCATGAAACTGAAAGACAAATTCCAGTACAGCAGGAATTCAACCAAGGTTATTTCTACAGCATCAGCTACAATTAGTTGATTTAATTCTCGCCTCTTGGAAGTCTAAATAAAATGCAAGCGTATTTTGAATTTGGAGCGATCCTTTCCTCTTCGCATCCACCGCCCTTCCCGTGTTCCGCAAGCAGGAGCTTGCTTCACCCGGGGCTAGATTAATCAGTACAAAAATCGAGATAGGATTTTTTTGTGTCTTTCCTCAAACCACAATTCACCATAATTGCTACAATGAGTAGGCTCCTCCGGAGCCAATGGAGAATATTTTTTCCTGCGTTTCAAAAATTACCCAACACGACTCCGGAGGAGTCAAAGCATTGTAGCCATGATTCAATTCAAAACATTCAGAGGATAGAAAAACTTCACGATGTCTATCCTCCAACATTCAATCATCACAATTGCTACAATGAGTAGGCTCCTCCGGAGCCAGGAATGAAAAGTTATTCCTGAGTCGAATTAGAGACTAATTACAAATCCCCGAACAGTCTAAGCATTGTAGCATGAATTATGCAATACGACTCCGGAGGAGTCAAATCATTGTAGCCATAATTCCATACCAAAATTTCGGAGGATAGATAAACCTGACGGTGTCTATCCGCAATCATCGCCCATTCACCTTAATATCGAAATTATCCTTCTTCTCAAATTTATTTAATCTGAATTTGAAGGTTAGCAGCACATACCTTACTATAGTGTTACTTTTCCGCTCCAGTAGAAAATTCAATTCAGCGGTTCTTTCTATTCCTGTGTTCCTGTTCAGCAAATCAAAACCTTCCAAAATTAATGTACCACGATTGGACTTAAACAACTTCCTCGAAAGCGAGGCTTTGATCAATGGGATTGTTTGAGATGCTGTAAATCCCTCCGCTTCATACTTTGTGAGATCAGCGGAAGCAGTGAATTGCCATTTTGTTGTGATGGAATAATTCAGGTCAAGAAAAACAGACCATTGAAAATAATTACGGTTTATCTCAGAATTCAGGGAATACCTGGACGAGCGAAAAGACACATTCCCTCCAATATTCGCATCGATCTTTTCCTTCTTACGGTTATCGAAGCGCAAACTAAATGTATGTTCAAGGTTAGTTTGCGTATTGTTTACTCCATTCACCCTGTTTGTTCCCTGATTCCAGCTCTCATCCACACCTGCATGAAAGGCGATTCCCAGTTTTCGAACAGGACGCGAATATTCAAAAGAAACCGACGCCCTGTAATCATCCGGCACATTGATCAGCGTTAAGGATTGACTCAAATCCGGATGCACCTCACGCGACCAGTTAATTTTATTATGAGTATAAGCAAAAAACAAGCTGGAAAAAAATGAAGTAAATGAAAACTGATCAAATCTCAACCAGTTCAAATGCAGACGATGTTGTATTTCAGGAACAAGTCTCTCATTTCCCTGAAAGCTTTGCAATCGATCCGATCGATCAATAACCGGAAGCAACTGAGAAACTTCAGGGGCTTCCATTGAAGATTCATAACCCAAACCAAAACGCTTCCCTCCTTTCATGTCCTTTTCAAAAGACATGCCCGGTAAAAATGCGATGTAATCATCACTCCTCCTTTCCAAGCCTGAAATTCCGCGTTCATGCTTTGACATAATCTCACTCAGAAAAAATTCCAACCTCGTCTTTTCACGACTCTGCTTCAGCGTAATCCCCGGACGAATCCATGTATACCGACGAGAATAATAAGGACTCAACGAATCAATCGCATTTTCAGTGTCCACTTCAATGCCTTCTTTTCTATCCAGATTTTCTTCAGTACCTCCTATCATAACTTTTGGCTCGATGTACCAGTCATTACCCAATTCTCGTGTTACAAAACTTGTCCCGCTTACATTGTATCCGGAAGTTTCATCAGTTCGGAATTGCATGTATGAATTATCCATGGGAGGATTCGCAAAACTCAATAAACCGTTTCGTGCCGATTCTATTCGTTTATTCCTGACCGAACCATCGGCAGAAATTTTAAACATTCGCCATGTACCTTTCCAGGTCTTTAAATATCCAATGTTCGCCGAAGCGCTCAGCAAAAATGTTTTTTGATCATCAAAAGAGGTCATTGAATTTTGGATGATATTGTCATTCTGATTCACCTGACTTCGATAATCGTCCTGCTTGCCATTGCTGATACTCAATTTCCCGGAAGCACGAATATTTTGTGTAGAATCAATTTTATTTCTCCAGCCAAAATTAAAACGATTTGCACGGTTACGCTCCGTTTCATCACGATTCTCGTCTGTACTGAAACTGGATCCATTCAGGAAATTCTGTGTATGTGTTTGTTCAAGCAAAGTCTTGTTTGCTCCATTTGCCAGGTAACTAAAAGAAAACCTTTTGTCTTTTTTTGCTTCATGAGAAAAATTAAATCCCGCTCCTCCCGAAGCAATCTTTCCATTCACAGCCTGACCGAAATTCAATGGAACATCTTCCTCACCAAGATTAATCCTGAATCCTTCTCCATCTCCACCAAGACCTCCATTGAAACTCATGTAATCCTGAAATGAAAATCCAAACTGATTGATATTATTGAGCATTCCTAAAGCAGCAATCTGGTTTTCTCCGCTAAACCTGTATATTTTTCCCGAAGTCTGATAATGTTCGTCCGTTCCTCCTCCTGCCTGCACCTCTCCCAGCCATGCATTTTTCTTATCATCTTTCAATTCAAGATTGATGGTTTTATTTCTCTCTCCGTCTTCTATGCCGGTCATCACCGACTGATCTGATTTTTCGTCATAAACCTGAACTTTCTTTACTGCATCCGCAGGTAAATTGCGAGTAGCAATTTTCGGATCACTCGAAAAAAACTCTTTCCCGTCAACCAAAACATTTTTTACATCTTCTCCCTGGGCTTTGATATTTCCATTTCTGTCGACCTCAACTCCCGGAAGTTTCTTTAGCAAATCCTCTGTCGCCGCATCCGGAGCTGTCTTAAATGCGGCAGCATCATATTCAATGGTGTCTTTCTTTAAACGTATAGGTATTCGCTCAGCATTTATTTCCGCCTCTTTAAGATTTACAATTTTAGACCGAAGAATAAATACCGGATCCAATTCATGCTCAGCGACCGGAAAATGTATTCTTCGATAGATTGAAGTAAATCCAACACTTGCCACTTGCAAAATATATTCGCCTGATGAAATGTTGTTTAATTCAAATGTCCCCTGCATTGTACTCACAGCAAAATAAGCAAGTGTACTATCATCGGGTTGAAGCAGTGTGATCGTAACATATGGTAGTGCATTGCCTGTTGTGTCAATTACCCTGCCTTTTAATCCTGAATTTTCTGCAAAAACCTTCTTCGGCCCCCCAGAAAGTATCCATAGAATGACTACTAACAGAAAACGAAACACGGTTTGGTATTGCGTATTATTTATTCTTCTCATCTCTGCTTATCTCTGCTGGCTATTCATTTTTCAAAATATTAATAAGAAGATTAATTTATCAGTGTTTTATTTTGATAATCACATTATTCCCTCCACCATTCTCTTCCTGCATTTCCTTCTGTTTCTCCGCTACCATCTTGCGGAATTCAGGCTTAGTCATTTTCTTTCCCTCTTTTGGTTTCACAATCATCTTTGCTTCAACAGGAACCAAATCCACTTTTGTAGCTGTCATAACCTGATCACCACCATTCACCTCAACACTCAGGATCAGGCCTGGAAGATTACAATATCCATTCGGTCCAATTGAAACCGGAATAGATGAAGTAAACCAGGCTATCGCTTTCTTAAGAGTGTCTTGTAACACAGCCTCCTGACAGGAATAACCAAGAATTTTCTTCTCATTACCGGTCAGTTTCCATTTCTGATCCGCAAAATCAGAAGTAATTAAAAATTGCCTGGACATAAATTCACGCTGATCATAAACTTTGTTTTCTTTGAGATCGGCAAAAGAACAATCATCCGGCTCATCCATTTTGATGACAATTCTCCCCTCCTCACTCTCGCTTTCAAGAGCTTTGCTTTTATCAGCAGCAGAGTTTTTCTTATAAATGGAGGCTTCCGAATTAAAAATCAACTCCTTTGAAGTTGTTTTTTCTTTTGGTAAATTCCGAAGCATTTCATTGTTTGCATCAGTATCATCAATCTGAATATTCAATTTTACCTTTTCTTCATAAGTTACCCTTCCACTTGTTTGTGCAGTAGCATTTAGAGCCAAAGTCAGTGCACTAATAATGACTATGTTTTTCATGGTGTTTTTTTTTCAAAAGTAAGAACTGAATACGTACCTTGAGGTTAATCCGGTGCCAATTAAGGTTAATTAAGGTTAATCGCTTGAGTGAACGGAGCAAGCGGTTTACATTTGTCTTTCTGATGAATGACCACCAAAATTTTCATGACTGAAAATCCACACAAAAACAAACTGACACGGCTTGGCCTTCTGATGGCCGTTGCCCAGTTAATGCTATTTGTGTTCGTCGGTATATGGCTTAGTGGTCAGTACCGCGAAGAAAAAAATAATTTAAAGAATGAGCTTTCAGAAAGTTTCATGAATGCCAGACAACAAGTATT
>CAYMMN010000008.1:0-23000 GCA_964391495.1 uncultured Flavobacteriales bacterium
CTTTTTCTGAAATTATTCACGCTTCACCCAGTTTAATCAGGGCAAAAACAGCATAATTAATAATGTCATAGTAATTAGCTCCCACTCCTTCACTGATCAGTGTTTCACCCTGATTATCTTCAATCTGTTTAATTCGCAATAATTTCATGAGGATAAGATCAGTCATGGAACTTGTACGCATTCCACGCCAGGCTTCACCATAATCGTGATTTTTGTCTTCCATGAGTCTCTTTGATTCAAGGACATGTTTTTCAAAATGACGGACCACTTCGGATTCCGGCATCTCGAGATTGCTCTCATTGCCCATCTCAATCTGAATGAGGGCGATAACACAATAATTAATGATTCCTACAAACTCGGAGTCAACACCTTCATCAACTTTTTGTGTACCTTTCTCTTCAATACTCCTGATGCGTTGAGCTTTAATATAAATTTGATCTGTAATAGAACTCACACGAAGAATTCGCCATGCTGTACCATAATCTTTCATTTTTTTAAGAAAGATATCTTTACAGCGATTTATGACTGAATCGTATTGCGATGATGTATGGGAAGCCATAGGAATATCCGGAAATGATGTCTGGGTTTCAATAGACATGTAAGAATGATTATCTGCATACAAATTCTCTTCCGAGCCTTTGTATCAATGAATTAAATCAATGGAAATACAAAATAAATTCGCTGGCGAAGATACATACTTTCAGGTTCACAACAGTTTGAACTGCCGCGGAAGCCTATTCGATTTATCAACACCGAAGATCATGGGGGTCCTCAATCTCACCCCTGATTCTTTTCATGATGGAGGGCGCTATCTTACTGAAAAAGAATCGATCACAAGAGCCTCAGAAATGCTCCAAGAAGGTGCTGATATCCTTGATATTGGCGGACAATCAACCCGTCCAGGAGCAGGCAAAATCAGCTCAAACGAAGAATGGGAACGTGTTGGAAATGTTGTAAAAGCCATTGTAAAAGAATTTCCTTCGGCACTACTTTCAATTGATACTTTCTATGCAGATGTCGCCAACAAAGCGCTTTCGGAAGGCGTTTCGATTGTGAATGATATTTCAGCCGGATCATTTGACGAAAATATTATGGACGTTGCAGCTCGTCACAATGCTCCGTACATACTGATGCATATGCAAGGCAATCCGGAAACAATGCAATTGGAACCGGTCTATTCCAGTGTAGTCAAAGAAGTATTGGATTTTTTTGTTACAAAAATTAATCAACTGAAATCCGCCGGAGTTCGTGATATTATTCTGGATCCCGGCTTTGGATTTGGCAAAACAACAGAGCACAACTATTCTCTCCTGTCGAATCTTTCCCTGTTCAGAATGACCGGCTATCCTGTCATGGCCGGACTATCCAGGAAATCAATGATCACGAGGGTCCTAAAAGTTCCCAATGCCGAAGCACTTAACGGAACTACTGTGCTGAATACAATTGCGCTGTTACAAGGCGCATCCATCCTCCGGGTTCACGATGTAAAGGAGGCCACTGAAACAAGAACTTTAATTACTGAATACAAGCGTGTGCAAAAGTCCTGAGAAGGACTTATCAATTTTAATTTTTTTTTGGCGAACTTCGTAGTTCTTGATTACCCCTTACTCATGGATTTATTTCACATAGGATTTTTGTCTGTCAGATTAATCGATCTGATTGATATCGCCATTGTGACTTTTTTGCTGTACAAACTTTACAATCTCCTTCGGGGTGGTGTTGCAATAAATATTTTTATCGGTTTACTGACAGTTTATGCTCTGTATTGGATCTGTGTGAAAATCCTGAATATGGATTTATTGGGTACAATCCTGGGTCAGTTTATTAGCCTGGGATTCATTGCCCTGATCATTGTGTTTCAGCAGGAGGTCCGGCGATTTTTAATTGTTCTTGGAACCAATAATATTTTATCCAAAAACACTTTTACCCGACAAATTCTTCCCTGGAACTGGCAGATGACCAAGAATCCTCCTCTGGATATTTCCGCTATCCTGAAAGCCTGCAGACAAATGTCGAAAGACAAAACAGGAGCGATTATCGTTTTGGCAAAATCTTCAGAGTTGAAATATTACTCCAACACCGGTGACATTATGGATGCAGATATCTCACAGCGATTAATTGAAAGTATATTTTTTAAAAACTCCCCAATGCACGATGGTGCTATTATTATTGTAAATAATAAAATCAAGGCAGCACGTTGTGTCTTACCTGTCACTGAAAACGTGGAGTTGCCTGCACATTTGGGGATGCGACACAGGGCAGCTGTCGGTATCACCGAACAGAGTGACGCAATCGCTATCACAGTATCTGAGGAGACCGGAGAAATTTCTATCGCTAAAGAAGGTCAGATCCAGGTGAATATTACTCTTGACGAGCTTGAAAAATCACTCAGAGAAGATTTTGGAGATTAAAAATAAAAAGGCTTTGTGATTTACATCCCCTTATTGGAACTATCCTGTTTTTGTTCAAACATTTTTATAAGCTGCTCATCCGACATCCCTGAATTGATCTGGTCAAATGAAGCTTTAGCAGAACTGACAAGAGGATGTTGAGGATAAGATTTTATAAACTCTTCGTATTTCGCTTTAGCTTTTTCTTTATCATTTAACACCGTTTCATACAGAAATGCCTGCATAAAAACTGCAGCCGCCACTTTAGAGTGCTTCGGATATTTGCTAATAAATTCACCGTACAATTCAATCGCCTTTTGTGGTTGTTGCAATCCATTACTCAAATCAGCCGCTTTAAAAAGCATTTCAGGAGTAATACTATCCTCCGGATACTTTTTTGAAAATTCAAGGTAATCTGTAAGGACAGTTCTGGCAACAGAATCATTCAACTGTAAAGTGGAATCAGAAAACAGTTTTTCTTCCCCTGATTTGATTTTATCAACCAGGTCCTGCTTTCCTGATTTACAGGAATCGAAAAATATCATCAAACAGCATGATGCTAGAATGATACAAATGTTTTTGTATTTCATACTTATCCTCTTTAAGCCCCCCCCCGATGGTTACTGAGAACAAGTCATTTCTGACTGGCATGAATATAGGAAAATAGTTTTATTCCATGAAAATTATTTTTATGATCTTATTTTCTCATGGGAAATTTCATTTTGTAATCTACTTCGACATTTCCGCGTGTGATGTCATTCAGTTTATTTTTCAATAATCTCCTTCTTAGAGGTGAGATTCTGTCGGTGAATAGTACGCCCTCCAAATGGTCGTATTCATGTTGAATAATCCTTGCTGAAAGGCCCGAAAAAGTTGTTTTTTTCAATTTCCAGTCAGCATCATAGTATTCAATGTGCACAATTGGTTTTCGCTGGACATCTTCTCTGATATGCGGAATACTAAGACATCCCTCATTAAATTTCCATAAATGACCTTCCTCCTCATGGATGACAGGATTTATAAAAACTTCTTTAAAATCCTCTACTTCTTCCTCCTCAAAGGGAGCTCCGTCGGTAATAAAGAGACGAATGGAAAGCCCTATTTGCGGAGCTGCGAGCCCTACTCCCCGACTGTCATACATCGTTTCATACATATTTGCGATCAATTCTTTGAGCCCGGGATAATCTTTGGTGATTTCCTTGGCTCTGGTTTTCAAAATCGGGTCGCCGTATGCGATAATTGGGAAAATCATATTCCTGAATATACGTTTTAATTTAATGGTTTCTTGATTCCATGTATGATTGGAGGATAATCACTGCGCTGGTTCGATCCACCAGTCCTTTATCCTGTCGGTCCTTTTTCTTCAAACCACTCATCAGAAGCGCCTGACTGGCCATTTTGGATGTAAATCTTTCATCCATACGATACACTGGAATATCAGGAAATTCTTTTTTTAAAATTCGGATAAACTGTTCGATCTGAGGAGTAATTTCAGATGCTGAATTGTTCATTTGCCTCGGTTCTCCAACAACAAAACTTTCCACTGATTCCCGGGAAAGATAAGCTTTCAGATAGCTGATTATGTCTTTGGAGTGAACGGTATCCAATGCAGTCGCTATGATCTGGCCGGGATCTGTAACCGCCAGACCAACTCTTTTTGTTCCATAATCAATCGCTAAAATCCTTGCCATCCTTTGCAAATATAATTGAAGTTTGAAGTTGGTAGTTTGAGCCGGGTAGTTTTTCTTTGTCCTGTAATTCATTCACTATGCGAGAAATCATTGAAAATGCCTGGCAAAACAGGGAACTCCTTAAGGATCAGAGCACCCAACAAGCCATTAGGGAAATAATTGAGCAGCTTGATAAAGGTACTCTTCGTGTGGCACAGAAGGAAGGTGAATCCTGGAAGGTGAATGATTGGGTAAAAAAGGCTGTTATCCTCTATTTCCCGATTCAGGGTATGGAAACACTGCATGCCGGGCCGATGGAGTTTCATGATAAAATGAAGCTTAAATCAGGTTATTCCCAACTCGGAGTACGGGTTGTTCCTCATGGTATCGCCCGATATGGTTCCTTTCTGGCCAAAGGAGTAATTCTGATGCCATCCTATGTGAATATCGGCGCTTATGTAGATGAAAATACAATGGTTGACACATGGGCCACCGTAGGTTCTTGTGCTCAGATTGGAAAACATGTCCACTTATCCGGTGGTGTCGGAATCGGTGGTGTTCTTGAGCCGGTCCAGGCTGCTCCGGTCATCATTGAAGACAATTGTTTCATCGGTTCAAGATGTATCGTCGTTGAAGGTGTCAGGGTTGAAAAGGAAGCCGTACTTGGCGCGAACGTGGTGCTTACCATGTCCACAAAAATTATTGATGTGAGTGGTTCATCGCCAATAGAACACAAGGGATTTGTTCCATCCAGATCGGTTGTTATTCCAGGCTCCTACACCAAAAAATTCCCTGCAGGAGATTTTCAGGTTCCCTGTGCCTTAATCATTGGGAAAAGAAAAGAAAGCACCGATACAAAGACATCCTTGAATGATGCATTGCGGGAATACAATGTAGCCGTATAATTCTGCAAATGCGAAAATTCCTGATCATACAAACAGCTTTTACAGGTGATGTTATTTTAGCGACATCACTCGTTGAAAAAATTCATTCCATTTTTCCGGATTCTGAAATTGATGTACTGGTAAGAAAAGGAAATGAATCTCTTTTGAATAACAATACCTGCATCAGAAATATTCTTGTTTGGAACAAGAAGGAAAAAAAGTTCCGAAACCTGTTCGGAATGCTGGGCACAATTCGAAAAGAAAAATACTCCGATGTCATCAATCTGCAACGCTTCGCCAGTTCCGGTTTGCTCACCATCGGTAGTGGAGCTGCAACAACAAGCGGCTTCGACAAAAACCCTTTTTCATTTTTATTCACTCATAAGGTTCCACATAAAATCGGAAACGGAAAACATGAAATTGAAAGGAATCAGGAACTGATCCGTTATTTCAATTCCACAGCAGCCGCTAAACCAAAACTCTACCCTTCTGCAGATGATTATGAAAGTGTAAAAAAATATCAGGGATCTGAATACATCTGCATTGCTCCCGGTTCAGTCTGGTTCACCAAAACATTTCCTGAGTCAAAGTGGATAGAATTCATTCAATCCTTTCATTCAAAATATCCGGAAAGAAAAATTTTCTTGCTGGGATCTCCTGCAGAAATTGAATTGTGTAACGAAATTATTTCCGGTTCCGGAATACCAGGCATCCACAATCTCGCGGGTCAATTGAGTTTTTTGCAATCCGCTGCACTCATCCGGGGAGCAATCATGAACTATGTGAACGATTCAGCTCCGTTGCACATGGCCAGTGCAATGAATGCACCTGTGACAGCCATCTATTGTTCTACCATTCCTGCTTTTGGCTTCGGACCTTTATCGGATGATTCCACCGTAGTAGAAACGAAAGTAAAATTATCCTGCAGGCCTTGTGGATTGCATGGATTTACCAAATGTCCGCAAGGTCATTTTCAATGCGCTACAACCATCGAAATTAAACAACTGGTATAAGCCATGTCTGATTTACACACAGAAGTAAAAAACGCTTTGGCCATTCTGAAACAAGGAGGCATAATTCTATATCCGACAGATACCATCTGGGGCATCGGATGTGATGCCACCAATGCCGAAGCCGTTGAAAAAATATACAAATTGAAAAAACGTTCCGAATCCAAATCCATGATTCTGTTGGTTGACAATGAAAACCGACTTGACAGATACATTGAAAGTGTTCCGGAGCAAGCATGGTCACTCATTGAATACGCGGAAAATCCCCTGACCATTGTGTTCGATAAAGCAAAAAATCTCCCGGATAACCTGATTGCAGAGGATCGAAGCATTGCTTTTAGGGTAACTCGCGATGAATTCTGTAAGATGCTAACTGAGCGTCTGAGAAAGCCGATTGTTTCAACATCCGCCAATATCAGCGGGGAAGCTTACCCCACCACATTTGATGAAATCAACGAAAGTATCCTCCGGGGAGTTGATTATGTGGTTGACTGGAAAAGACAGGAAAAGAACAGGAACAAACCTTCTTCCATTATCCGCTTAAGAAATAACGGGCAATTTGAATTCCTCAGGAAGTAAGCTCCCCTTCTGCCAGACCGAAGAAAATCCCTTTCGCGTGTGCGTTCAAAGAGCTATTTTTGCAGCCTTTAATTTTGCTCCCGGACAGGCTTCAGGGAATAAATCCTCTCCTGCCTTCTGAAGCATTCAGCATGAAAAAACACCTCCAGCACCCCATTTTTTCCATCCTCGCGGAAGAAGCATCTCAACTTGGAGTTGAGGCTTTTGTGGTTGGAGGTTATGTCAGAGATATTTTTTTAAAAAGGGAGTCCAAGGATATTGACATTGTCGTTTTGGGTAGCGGTATTGATCTTGCAAAAGCTGTAGCAAAGAGACTGGGCGATCATGTTCATGTGAATTATTTCAAGAATTTTGGCACAGCAATGATCCGTTTTGAAGATCTGGAACTGGAGTTTGTTGGTGCCAGAAAAGAATCCTACCGACTCGATTCACGCAAACCAATTGTGGAAAGCGGATCGCTTGAAGATGACCAGAAGCGACGTGATTTCACCATCAATGCAATGGCTATTCACCTGACGAAATCCTACTTTGGTGAATTGGTGGATCCCTTCAATGGTGTTCAGGATTTGCAAGATCACATCATCCGTACACCGCTTGATCCGGATCTAACTTTTTCAGATGATCCCCTGCGCATGATGCGTGCGATTCGCTTTGCGAGTCAGCTCAACTTCACTATTAATCCCCGCGAACTGAGGGCAATCAAACGGAATCAGGAACGTATTAAAATCGTTTCTTCCGAAAGAATCACGGAGGAGTTGAATAAAATTATTCTTTCATCTAAGCCTTCCAAGGGATTTGATCTTCTCTTCAAGACAGGACTTCTGGAAATCATCTTTCCTCAATTTTGCCTCCTGCATGGAGTTGAATACGTGAATGGAAAAGGTCACAAGGATAATTTCTACCATACACTGGAAGTACTCGACAATGTGTCCAAAGTCTCTGATGACCTTTGGCTTCGTTGGGCAGCGATTTTACATGACATTGCAAAACCGGCTACCAAACGTTTTGAACCGGAGCATGGATGGACTTTTCATGGTCACGAAGACAAAGGTGCCAGAATGGTCAAACACATCTTCCGTCAATTCAAATTGCCGCTCAATGAAAAAATGAAATTTGTTGAGAAGATGGTACAATTACATCTTCGTCCAATCGTTCTTGCTCAGGAGCATGTTACCGATTCAGCGATACGACGATTGCTGTTCGATGCTGGTGACGACATCGATTCCCTGATGCAACTGTGTAAGGCTGATGTTACCACCAAGAACGAATACAAAATCAGAAAATACAAAGACAACTTCCAGGTAGTTCAGGATAAGTTGAAAGAGGTGGAAGAAAAGGACAGAATCAGGAACTGGCAACCACCGGTGATGGGTGAACACATCATGGAAACTTTCAATCTGAAGCCGGGAAAAGAAGTTGGAATAATAAAAAACGCTATTCGTGAAGCTATTCTGGAGGGAGAAATCCGGAATGATTACGAAGAAGCTTATACATTCATGCTCAAAAAAGGCCACGAACTGGGCCTGAAATGCATTAACAATTTACTAATTTCTTCAAATAATAAAAAGTAATATAATTTGGCCATAGCTGGCTTATGAATTATTTTTCTTTCTATTTTTGAAATCGGAATCATTATCCATCATGGCACTCTACCGCTTTCGCGTTACATTCGAAGATCACGACGATGTCTCCAGAGACATTGAAATTCGTCCTACGCAGACATTTGCTGACTTTCATCATGCAATTCATCAATCCATTGGATTTGATGCTTCAAAACCGGCATCCTTCTACATGAGTGATGACAACTGGAAAAAAGGCAAAGAAATCACTTCCAGAGAACTTGGCGAAGAAGAAACTCCAATTCCTTTGATGAACAATTCACGTCTTTGTGATTTCATTGCTGATCCTCATCAAAAGATTTATTATGTTTTTGATCTGTTGGGCAACTGGACTTTTCACATTGAATTGATCAAGATCATCCCACAGGCAGATCCATTGGTTTCATATCCTGCATGCGTACGCACCCATGGTGAAGCTCCAAAACAATATGGTGGCACCGGAATCGGAGTGCTTCCTGTGCCTGAAGATTTTGATCCTGAATCTGACATTCTGGATCTGGATGATGAAGAAGTTGATGACGATCGCGAAGAAGAAATTCTTGGTACCGATGAAGCTGATTTGCCTGAAGGTGAAGAAAACACCAATACATTCACCGCTTCCGCGGATGTAGATGTGGAAGGAGATGAATTTGAAACAGCTGACGAAGACCTGATTGACGACGAAGGCTCCACTGAGAATGACGATTTCTAATTCTAAAAATATCCGACAGACAAACCCTCCTCTACCGGAGGGTTTGTTATTTCTACACAGTCTATGAAAACACTCGTTGTCATTCTGGGACCAACTGCATCCGGAAAAACTGCGCTTTCCATAAAAATAGCTACGTTTCTTGGTACTGAAATAGTCAACGCGGATTCAAGGCAGTTCTATAGAGAAATGGATATCGGTACCGCTAAACCAGGTCCTGAGGAATTGAATACAGTGAAACACCATTTTATCAATACACTTTCTCCGGAAGACGATTATACTGTTGGTAAATTTGAAAATGAAGCACTGACCACACTTAATTCTATTTTCCAAAATCATGATCAGGCCCTCCTTGTAGGTGGAAGCGGATTGTACATCCGGGCTGTCTGCGAGGGCTTAGATGAATTGCCTGAAAGTGACCCGGAAATCCGAGCACGTCTTTCAAAAAAATTCCAGGAACAGGGTATTGAAGCATTGCAACAAGAACTACAAATACTGGATCCGGAATATTTCACAGAAGTGGATCGCAAGAATCCGCACAGACTGATCCGTGCAATTGAAGTTTGTCTTCTCAGTGGAGAGAAATACTCTGTTCTGAGAAAATCAGCTCCTAAATACCGACCGTTTGACATACTAAAAATTGGTTTGCTTCCTCAAAGAGAAGTGATGTATGAACGCATCAATATGCGCGTTGATCAGATGATCAGTGATGGACTGGTAGAAGAAGTGAGAAAATTGCAGGCTTATAAGAATTGCAACGCATTGCATACAGTCGGTTACCAGGAATTGTTTCCTTATCTGGAAAATCAAACCACACTTGAGCAAGCTATTGACGAGATAAAAAAGAACACAAGACGATACGCCAAACGACAGGTCACCTGGTTTAAAAAGGACACTTCCATTCATTGGTTCCAACCGGAGATGGAAGCTGAAATTATTGAACTTCTAGAACAGTATAAACATAAAATATAAAACTCAACCGATACAAAAAGGGTCCTTCGTAAAATTACAAAGGACCCTTTTTTTATTCCGGAATGGATTACTTCTCCGGACTCAATATAAATTTGGCATAATTTGTTGTCAGCAGATATTTATTCGCGAATGCTTTCAGATCCGCACCTGTGAGTTTGTTTACCCAATCGGTATATCCATTGATCTCTGTCAGATCCTCATTATTCTGATAATTGGAAGAAATTGTATTCAACCAGAATTGATTTTCTTTCAATCCGGTTTCGCGTTCGCGAAGCGCTGTCTCTTTTATCTTAATAAGATTTTTTTCATCGCAATCCTTGCTTTTTACTTCCGCAATAACATCTTCCGCAGCCTTAATCAGCATGTCAACATTTCCTGGCGCGCAGCCAAAGCCAATCGTAACTTCAAGTCCTGATACCGGGTAATGTTTCGGTGAAGCATTGCAGCTTACTCCGTAAACTCCGCTCTTATCCTCACGGAGGACTTCACGCAGGCGTATGTTGACCAGTTTCATCAAAGCATTTACCTCACTACGATGCTGGCGTGTGTATTCAAATGGCATAGTAAAACGCAGGCTAACTGAAGATTTTGGCTCCACTCCTTTCTTTACCACTTTTTCAAACTGGCCTTGCGGGGCGCGAATCCCAAGATCCTTCCAGGTTTCAGATTTATTAGCAGAAGGAAGACTGCCTAAGTATTTTTCACACAAGGCCTTCATTTCATCCACTTTAAAATTACCTACAAATACAAAAGTAAATCCGGATGCATCCTTAAATCGCTCTTTGTAAATTTCCAGAGCGCGGGGCAATGAAATTTCCTTAAGTGTTTCCACTGTCATCGGTTTATATCTGAAATTATAACCCGACATGGCGTACGAAACAGTATCCCTGAAAATAGACTGTGGGTCTGAGTTCTTATTTTGCAAAAACCCTTTTCGGGTTTCAATATAAGACTGGAATGCATCCTTATCTTCACGTGGATCCGTGACATATTTGTAGATCAATTGCATTAATGTTTCCAAATCTTTTGGCGCACAGCTTCCGTTCATACCTTGCTGCAATTCGGAAACGTAAGGAGACCCGCCTACAATTTTTCCACTGAGTAATTTTTCAAGTGCAGTCACATCAAATTCCCCTACTCCACATTGATCAACAATTTCGTCACAACTTACGGCAGAATGAAAATCGTTTTCCGCATACAATGACCAACCACCCCAGGAATAACTGGTGAATAAAATTTCATCGTTTTTAAAATCAGTTGGCTTCAGCGCAACACGAACTCCATTGGACAATTTAAACTCTGTGATACCGAATGGATCAATTGTTTTTTCAGATACAATTTTAGCACCGGGTAGATTTCCTTCTACCAATGGTTTATTGACTACTTTATCCTCATAGGGTTTCAGATCCAATTGTCTCATACCTTTCATGACCGAACGGATTTTTTCATCATCAGGCATTTTTGTTGTCTCTTTCTCAGGCGCGGTGATTAACACTACACAATTTTCGCCGTCCGTGATCCACTTTTCCGCAAAAGCATTTACCTCCGCGAGAGTTATCCCTTCGAGATATGTTTTGTAAATATTGTATTCAAATTCAATACCGGGCATCGGTTCCTGGGTAAGGAAATTGCTCACATATTCTCGGGCAAAATTTCTGGATTCTGTCTTATCACGTTCATTGTAGGATTCGGTCATACCACTCATCATTTCAGCCTTCTGACGTTGCAATTCAGTTTCGGTAAATCCAAATCTTCTGACTCTTTCATTTTCTGTGACCAGTGTCTGAAGAGCTCTGAGGATGCCGTCTTCTTTACAACCTGCCGCGGAAGTATAAGCATATTTATTTCTCACCAGATCACCGTATCCGCTGTAAGAAAACATAAATGGTGGATCCGCTTGTCTTTGCAATTCAGACATTCTGGCATTCAGCATACCTGAAAACAAACTTTGAGCGATCGTTCTCCTGTAGTCTTCGACAGTTTTAGTGATTTGAGGAGGTTGTTTGTAAAACAAATCAACCATACTGTATCGTGCTTCTTTATCAGTAGCAGTTGCAATTTGGATTTCTTTATTGTCAGGAACGGTGTATGCTTTTACAGCTCTGGGGTTTGCTTTAGAGGGAACATCATTGAATTGCTTTTTTATTTTATTTTCCATTTCATTCAAATCAAAATCCCCCACAGCGATAACTGCCATGATATCCGGACGGTACCAGTCTGCATAGAAGCTTCTTAAAGTCGCCTGAGAACATTTTTCTATTATTTCCTTTTTCCCAATCGGTAAGCGTTCCGCGTAACGTGAATCATTGAAAAGGATGGGCCAGTATTTTCTACGCATACGCTCATCAGCGCCTTGCCCCAAACGCCATTCTTCAATCACCACTCCCCTTTCTTTCTCTACTTCGACTGAATCAAACAATAAGCTGTGAGACCATTCTTCGAGGATTTGTAAACCTTTGTTCACGATGGATTCACTATCTGTAGGGAGCTGGATCATATAAACAGTTTCATCGAAGCTGGTATAGGCATTCAGGTGAGCGCCAAATTTGGTTCCTACACTTTCCAGATAATCAACCAGTTCATTTTTCTTAAAATTCTTTGTGCCGTTAAATGCCATGTGTTCAACAAGGTGAGCAAGACCCTGCTGGTCATCATTTTCAGAAGTTGATCCGGCATTCACAGCCAGGCGAAATTCTGCTCGTTTTTCCGGCTTGGAATTCTGACGGATGTAATATTTCATACCGTTTTTAAGAGTACCCATTCGCACCTTTGGATCTAATGGCAGGGCACTTTTCAATTCAGGTTGAGCGTGCGCAAATTGCAGAAGGAGCAGGAATGCGCAGAAAGAGAGCAACTTTTTCATAAACAAATTTTAAGATTTGAGGATACAAGGTATAAAATCATAAAAAAACAGCCAGAAAAAGATGTTAACAAAAGCTGACAAATAGATAAGAGAAGTTTTAATATGTTTGAAAAATGAAATACAAAACAATATCCCTCTTTCTGATCATCATTTTAAACCTGATTCCTACCGGTGCCTTTTGTCATGAGCCTGTTTCAGTTGATTCCCTGTATACAAGTAACCCTCCTTATGAAGAAATAATTACAGGGTACCGGCACCTCGATTCACTATACAGTAAGGCAAGATTAATTCCATACGGAAAAACAGATATTGGACTTCCTCTTCATCTTTTTATTATTGATAAAAAAGGTGTTTTTGAGCCACGTCGTTTGCATGAACTGGGAAACATCATTTTGTTCATTAACAACGGCATTCACCCTGGAGAACCGGATGGAATCAATGCAAGTCTGATCTGGGCGACTGAACTGTTAAAAAACATAGACCAAAATCCAATGCTGGATAATGTGACCATCTGTATGATTCCAGTGTTCAATGTTGACGGAGCTTTGAATCGGGGTTGTTGCAGCAGGGCAAATCAGGATGGTCCTCCTGAATACGGCTTTCGTGGAAACGCACAAAATCTTGATTTGAACAGAGACTTCATCAAATGTGACAGCAGAAATGTACAGTCACTAATTGCCATTTTAAGACAGTGGGATCCCGATGTATTTCTTGATACACATGTTAGCGATGGCGCTGACTACCAATACACGATGACACTGATCAGTAGTCAGACTGATAAAATGTATCCCATCCTGGGGAAAACTATGAAAGAAACATTGACTCCTTTCCTTTTCAAAAAAATGAAACAGAAAGGAGAAGAAATGATTCCATACGTAGACACAAAAAATTATGATGATATTCCTGAGAGCGGGATCAGGTCTTTTCTGGAATTGCCCAGATTCGCTTCCGGTTATTGCAGCTTGTTCAACACCTTCCCATTTATAGCAGAGACACACATGCTAAAACCGTTTCCGTCAAGAGTTTCTTCCACTGTGAAACTTATGGAATCCCTCCTGGAAATGAGTAGTTCTGAGTCTGAAAAAATACAGGAGGCAAGGAAACTTGCGAAGCAGGAAGATATTTCAAGAAAATTATTTCCTACCAATTGGGAATTGGATACGAATTATTCTGAGCTGATCAATTTTAAAGGTTATGAAGCGGAGACTAAAATCAGTGCGGTTACAGGATTACCACAGATTTTTTATAATCACAACAAACCTTTTGAAAAGAAAATAAAATATCAGCCAAAATACAATGCCGTTGACACTATTGCAGCTCCGATGTATTACTTAATTCCGCAGGCCTGGTATAAAGTTGCCAACAATCTGGAGCAAAGTAAAATCCGACTGATCACAGTAAAGGCTGATTCTACTACCATGGCTGAAGTTACCTACATCGATACTTACGAGACGACAGACAGCCCTTACGAAGGTCATTACCTTCACCACAGCACTAAAGTTTCAAAGAGACTGGAGAAAGTACAGGTTATGAAAGGTGATTACCTTGTTCCCATGTTTCAGGAAAACAGTCGTTTCCTGGTGGAGACTCTTGAACCTGTAGCTGCAGACAGTTATTTTAACTGGGGATTTTTTGATGCCATTTTGCAACAAAAAGAATGGTTCTCCGGCTATGTATTCGAGCCTGTTGCTGAAAAATTGCTACAGGAAAATCCGGGATTGAAAAAAGAATTTGAAGACAAGAAACTGAAGGAGCCTGAGTTCGCGAAGGACTCCTTTTCCCAACTTTATTATATATACAGGCATTCCCCTTATTTTGAAAAAAGTTTTCAGAGATATCCGGTGATTCGGATTGGAACGCGATAGTTAATACTGAATCTTTTCGAAAAACTTCAAAAAGTTACAAGAAGATATGATAAAAAAAGAAACGCGGTGATTGCTCACCGCGCTCTTTTTTTACACTTCATGTATGGGTTATTTTATTCAGGATCGAATCCACTGACACGATACAAATGTTCCATTTGTTCTGACAGTTCGCGGATCAGCTGAAGATCATTTTCCGATAGATTACTGTAATCATGTTCAACGGTATTTTGCTTTTGAGTATGCACTTTCAGCGGAAACTGTACAGGTTCAGCGAGCATATAAGAAAGCAATCCATTGTAGTACTTTTGTCTGTCTGAAGGTACCAGCCTTTGAATAAGAGACTGGATACTTTTTACGTGACGGTCGATTTCAAATTCAATCTGTGCACGGTTATTTTGAAGACTAACCACCTTCATTTCAGGTGATCCTTTGACCTCTTGGGATGTTTTGATTTTTTGCATGTTCCTTTCTGGATTATCTTCATGCAATTTAACTTCATCCCAAGCGAAGTGTTTTTGAATTCATCCGCTTTCCTTACACCATGATTGTTGCGGCAATCAGGACAGAATCCTTCTGTTTTTTAACGCGAGGCCACATGAACTTGAAATCTGAACCTGAACCGGGTGTTGATTCCACCCAAATCTTACCACCTTGATCTTCGACAATTTTTTTAACTATCGCCAATCCGACTCCGGTACTCTCTACATCATCACGTCGGTTGAGGGTCTGGAAGATGACAAATATCTTTTCGTGGTACTGAGCTTCAATTCCGGGGCCATTATCCTTTACAGAAAAAACCCAGCCTTCCGGTTGCTCTTGCACTGATATATTAATTTGGATTTGTTCCTTATCGTTATAACGGATTGCATTGCCGATGAGGTTGGAGAAAACCTGACTCAAACGGGTTCTGTCAGTAATCAGTTCAGGCATTCCGGGACCAATTTCAATCCTTACATTATCCGGCTTGCCAATAAAATCAACCGTTTCTTCAATGAGATCTTTGCTATTAACTTTCACATCATCACCCGAACGACGGTCAGCCTTAGAATAATCAAGAATGGCATTGATGAGATCTTCCATTCTTTTCACACGTTGTTTGATCATGTCAAAATTGGTGCGCACTTCAGGAATGAGTGTATCACCTGCATCTTCTTCAATCCAACCGGTGAGGTTACCAATGGCCCGCAATGGTGCCTTGAGGTCATGAGATACTATAGATGCGAATTTGTCGAGTTCTCTGTTTGTACGTTCCAGGTGTGTAGTGTATTCCTGAAGTTTCTGGTTACTTATTTCCAACTGATTCTTTTGATCAGTAATCCTTTCGATGATCACATTCTTTCCACTGTGCAGATAATTACTTTGCGCCGCTACCAAAAACAAGGCGAGAATAAATGTTGTTAATGCATCCTGGTGAATGAGATGAATATCGTTCTTGAAAAGATCATAAGTTGTCCAGGTAGTATATTCGGATGCATAAAACAGAAAGATCACACTGCTGATTCCGAGAGCTGTAAACCACTTCCCTCCTTTTGTTCCCAAAAGCATGAAAGCGGTCATGATGATCGCGCAGATATACATGGTTCCTGTATTCATTAATCCACCTGCATTGTAAGCCTGAAGGTGTACAACAGAGAAACCAGTGATTAGGGATACAATATAAGCTGTTGTCAATTTTTCATGACTACGGACTGCGAAAAAGGTTCCGAGAATTACTGCTGCAAGACCCATCAGAATAAAACTGAGAATATTCGTCTCTTCGAAAGCAGTCAGGATCTGTATCGCGGTGGAGAAACTGGCAATAAAAGCGGTATAGGTAAATATTCGAAATAAAGTAAATCGCTGACGTGACATCAGGTCATCGTACGGGATACTTTCGTACAAATCTTTTCTGAACAATACCCTTAGCAAATTTTTCATCGCGTTATTTCTGGTTTGAATCATTAATACCGCTAAAATACTTCAATGGATACCGAACTGTAAGAAATTGCCAGAAATTTTGAACAGGTTTGAATCCATAATCCTTAAACAGATTGTCAAAAAATGCCGGATTGAGGGTTCCTAAAAACCATGTGTAACTGCTTTTCAGTGTTTTATGGTGAATTCGGTTAAAATTTCGGGTATTTCAATAATTTATGTACTTTGGACCTCAGCATTCCAGGATAGATGCAACCCGCTAATTTGGGGTCTCGTATTAATATTAACAAGTAATGGAAAAAATCGTGAACATACTGCTGGTTGACGACGATGAAGTGGATTGTATGAATGTCCAAAGGGCATTCAAAAAAAGTAACATTTCTAATCCACTATTTATTGCGCATAATGGTGTTGAAGCACTGGATCGCCTTCGAGGAACGAACGGAGTGGAAAAAATTCTTCCCGTTCCAAGGATTATCCTGCTTGACATAAATATGCCAAAAATGAATGGTCTCGAATTCCTAAAGGAACTCAGGGCTGATAAAGACCTCCACAACATTAGTGTCTTTGTAATGACCACTTCAAACGATGACAAAGACCGTTTTGAAGCTTACAACTATAATGTAGCCGGATACATCATTAAGCCTATCTCTTTTGAAAATTTCGTTGCCGCTGTTTCAATTCTGAATAATTTCTGGCAACTCTGCGAACAGCCTTAAAAACTCATACATATTCATAAAAAAAAGGTCCGGAATTCCGGACCTTTTTTTTTATGAATAGTTCATTTTATGCAACAAGCTTGAAGTGCTTATAAATCTCAGACATACTTGATTTCGAATCCTCAAGTGCTTGAGGTAATTGTTTGGCGATTTCATTCAGGATATTGTCTATATCCTCGTAAGTATGCAAACGATTCATCGGAATTCGCAAACCGGTATTGTTATAGGAAACACTCGGGAACACACTGAGATTGAAATAATATCCCTGGTTCATCATGCGTTTCACCATGTTGTAACCAACATCAGGTTTACCAACACCAATGAAACCAATTGGTGAGTTGGTCTCATTAATCAAAGGCAAACCAAGTTTTTTGGCAGTACTGTTGAAGTACTCCATTTTCATTCGCAGCTCATCCTGGAAGGTATAAATCTCATCACTCAGGTGAATTTTAGCAGATTCTACTGTTGCACCCAAAACCATAGGAGGCATCTGAATTGAAAAGATGAAAGCCTTACTAGTGTTCTTAATCAGATTAACGCTTGCTTCTTCAGGATAAATCAGGAGCCCACCGGAAGTACCAAAAGCTTTGGTTAATCCTGTTGTAAGATACAGGCGAGGATGGTAATCACCCTGACTAAGAACATAGCCTGTTCCATTCGGACCAGCCCAGCTCATTCCATGGATATCGTCCAGATACAAATGCAGTTGCTCGTATTGATCAGCCAGCTTGTACAGATCTTTAACCGGAGCATAATCTCCCTGCATGGAATATACACCATCCGCCATGTACCAGATTTTGCGATAATCATCTTTCAAGGCCTTGATCCGGCTTTCGAGCATATCGATTCTGTTATGGCGAATTAATTCGATGTGAATATCCCTGTTTCTTAATAATTGAACCGCTGTTTGAACACTATCATGAACCTGAGAATCCATGATTACCGCATCATCATTGCCAACGAGTATCGGAATGTTCGACATGTGTCCGACAGTAAGTGATTGCAACAACAATAGTGGTTTTCCAAAAAACATTTTCTTCAACAATTCTTCTGATTGCTGATAATAACTCGAAGAAACATATGCACGTGAAGATGAAAACTGAGTTCCGTATTTGTTGACTGCCTCGATAGCTCCAGCTTTTATTCTTGGATCATGCTCCAAACCAAGATAGCCGCAAGAACCGAAATAGAGCATTTTTTTTCCACGAATAGTAATATGACGACCATCTAAAATTTCATCATCAGTACTATTATGGACAATACCCAATTTAGCGGCAATTGAGGCAACCTGGTTGACAATCTCAATTACCATGTCGTGCTTACTCTTAAGATCTGACATAACTTAGGTTTTAGATCCGGCTAAATCGCAGTTCAACCCGGACCAACGTTGGGGTGATCAAAACGCGTATACAAATCTAAAGAAAGTATAAAATGATGATATTTCCAAAAAAATCTATTTATAAGCAATGTTTTCAACATCAATAAAAAAGCCCGGTTTGAATGACCGGGCTTTTTTATATGAATAATTACTTTTTATCGGACGACACTTACATGACCTATGAGTACATCACGTTTGTTGTTTACATCAACCGTAGAAACCCGGTAGACATAGGTGTCTGACTGAACCGGATTCCCATCCACTTTTCCATCCCATCCTCCGCTAATATTATCCCACTCATAGATTTTTAAACCCCAGCGGTCATAAATAGCAGCTTTCATCTCTACAATGTTATAGGAATAAACATGAAAAACATCGTTTTTAGTGTCATTATTCGGAGTAAAGGCAGTCGGAATGTATATCGTAGAACTTGGTCTGATTTCAAGCCTGCTCACAGTTGTATCAACACAACCATTGTAATCCACGGTAACCAGCTGTATATCGTAGACTCCGATGTCAGGATACTGGTGGGCAGGAGAATATTCAGTTGACGTTTCTCCGTCCCCGAAACTCCAGTAATAGAAGCCCGGACTGGTTGTTTCATTTACAAAATTCACAAGAGGATAAATATCGCTTGCGTGTGAGGCATCGGAAATGAAAGTAGAAACAGGTCCCTGGTAAATATTTACTGCATTCGGGCGAACAAGAGTGGTGCTGCAACCACTGTCCGTAGTAGCTGTAAGGGCTACCTGATACCATCCGGGAGCACCATAGAGATGCTCAGGGTTTTGATCTGTAGTTGTCTGACCATCACCAAAAGCCCATTGATACTGAGTAATATTTCCGGTAATCGGGAAGGATAAATCGGTCATTTGAGTGGTAACGCCAAAGCAAACATTCAAAGTTTGAAAATCTACAACCGGTTTAGGAATTACCCGAATAACACCATCTGTGCTGTCCTGGCAACCATGGTTCGAAGTGATCAGCATGTGAATAGGATAAACTCCTGCATCAACATATGTGTGATTGGGCGATGGATCAGCGCCGGTATTACCGTCACCAAAAGTCCAATACCATGAACTGATATTGCCATCAGGAATACTGCTTCCGTCGGTGAAATTTGCCTCATTGTCTTCACAAACTGCTGATGTACTGAATGCCGCATCAGGAAGAGCATAAACATTTACAGTTCTGCTCACAGAATCAACACAACCATGAACAGAAGTAACAAGCAAACTTGCCTGATAACTGCCATAGGATGAATACTGATGTGTTGGGGTTGCATTTGAAGAAAAGGTATTGTCACCAAGATTCCAGCTGTAAGCCAGTGGAGTTGCATCGCTGATAGAAGAAGCATTACTAAAAGATATCGGGTTTCCGAAACAGACATCCGTTTGTGAATAGGATGCAACCGGTTTAGCCCAAATGTTGAGTGGCTGCGTAACTGTGTCCTTACATCCAGCAGCAGAAGTAACAATCATACTCACAGTGTAATTGCCCGGGGTATTGTATGGAACAACAGGATTTTGAGCCGAGGAACTTACATTGTTACCAAAATCCCAGGCCCAGGAAGTGACTGTACCTGTACCGGCGGTAGAATGATCAGTGAATGTTACGTTGTTGAATTGGCAAACAGCTCCAGAACTGGTGAACGAAGCCACTGGCAATGGATTCACATTTACTAAAACCTGATCGTTCGCCTGACATCCAAAGGTATTTGTCACCAGAACATTATAGGTAACAGAAGCATTCGGACTTACATTCATGCTTGATGCGTTGACATTACCAGGAGTCCAGAGATAGGAAGAACCTCCGGACGCAAATAATGTTGTTGATTCACCGATACATATGTCCTGATCCGTTCCCGCATATGCAATAGGAACCGGATTAACGACAACATCCACTAAATCTGTACTGCGGCAACCATTTGGATCAGTTACCTCAAGAGTGTAAGTTGTAGTTGAAGCTGGTGAAACAGTGATATTTTGTGAAAGCAAATTTCCGGGATTCCACACATATTGTGAACCGCCGGATCCGGAAAGGGTTGTGTTGAACCCTGGACAGATGCTCGCATTATTACCTGCATTAGCAATCGGTAATGCATTTACCCGAACAACATTCAGAGTTGTATCCTTACAACCGGCATTCGAAGTCACAATCAGTTCAACATTGAAAGTCCCGGAACCTGCATAAGTCATTGACGGATTCTGTTGAGCAGAATTCTGTCCGTTATCAAAGGACCAGCTCCATCCGGAAATCGAACCTGTCGTAACAGCAGAAGCATCTGTAAAATTGATCGCGTTACCCAAACAAACCGGGCCCGAATTATTGAAAGAGGCAACAGGTATCGGATTCACAACTACAGTTACTGTATCATTGCCGGAACAACCAATGGCATCACTCACGGTGACAGTATAGGTTGTAGTCACGGACGGAGTTACAGTGATTGAAGATGTATTTAAGTTGCCGGGTACCCATAGATAATTGCCTGCGCCTGTACTGGCAGCCAGGTTGACCGAACTTCCTTTACAAACACTCAGTCCATTTCCTGCATCAACTGTAGGCATTGGATTAACCGTAATGACAACCTGATCCGCATCAGTACATCCACCGGCACTTGTGACAGTAAGCGTATAGGTGGTAGTAGAAGCCGGAGTTACATTTGCATTTTGAGTATTGATATTTCCCGGATTCCAGACATATGATGCGCCGCCTGATCCAGTGAGTGTAACAGCAGTTCCCTGACAAACGGTTTGAGCAGTACCGGCATTTGCAACCGGAAGCGGATCCACTGTCACTTGCACTGTGTTACTTCCCTGACAATTGTGGTTATCTGTAACAGTAATCGTGTAAGTTGTTGTTGTCGCAGGATTCACATTTATCGATTGTGAAGCTCCACCAGGTGTCCAGTTATACGAACTGAAGCCATTCGGAGCTGTAAGTGTTGCCTGTGCACCAACACAAATTTGTTGTCCGGCAACGGAAACCGCCGGATTCGCATAAACTGTCACATCATGAGTGATCTGATTTTGACAGCCTGCTGAATTAGTAACATCGAGAGTAACCGTGAATGTACCCGGTGTAGAAAATGAGTGCGAAGGGTTTTGAGTTGCAGCAGTGTTACTGCCACTTGCAGGATCACCAAAGTTCCATGACCATGCTGAGAATGGACCTCCGGAAGAAGCATCTGTAAAATTCATAGCAGTGCCCTGACACACATTCACTGAATTGAATGCAGCTGAAGGAATGTTTGTATTGACTGTAAGTTGCTGAGTAATTGTATCGCTGCAACCTGTAGCAGTATTCACAATCAAGGTCACAGTGTAAGTACCATTCGCAGCATATTGATGGGTTGGGTTCTGAGTATTGGCTGTTGCATTGTCGCCAAAATTCCAGTTCCACTGGGAAATGACTGCTCCCCCACCCACTGCCGATTGATCTGTAAATTGTATTGGTGTTCCACTGCAATTATTGGAGAAAGTGAATGCAGCCGCAGGAACTCCCGCACCCGGAAGAACTCTTACTGTATCTGTATTTTCACAGTTGTTTACATTGTCTTTAACATGCAGATAATAAGTGCCCACTCCAACGTTTGTGAGTTGCTGGCCCACAGTATTACTCGGCAACCATGTATAGGTGTAATTTCCACTTCCACCTGTTGCTGTTCCGTTCAAAGTTGTTGTTGTGTTACAGGAAATGGTTTGATCGAGTCCAGCATCAGGGGCAACACCAATTACTGTAAAACAATACGAGAAAATCTGAATACCCTGGTATGGGCATCTGTCATCACTTACAGTGGCAGTAAAACAATGTGCAGAGGGACTAATATCTGACGAAGCAGGAGTCCAGGAAAAGAAAGCTGAATCTCTCTTTGATCCGGTAACAGTGAAAGTAGCACCGGGAATGGCTTGATCCCAGGTTATAGTAGTGGTATCCGCAATATTTGTGTCGATCGAAGCAACGTAAAACGAAAAAGGTTGTCCTGCACAAATGGTTCTTGAGAATGAAGGCGCTCCATTAATACCGGTAAGAAATGGCAGATAATTGTTACAGTTATTCACTGTCAATTGAATGTCACGTTCTACCTGTCCGATCAAAACTCCATTACGATATTCATTCACAAGCACCGCGAAAACTGTTACATCAGTTTGTGTTGGTGTCATACAAATATCACCGGTTGTAGTATTAAATTGAACAGCAGGACTGGAGAGAATGGGTTGTGTATTTGAATATCCGGGTAAATAAGTTACAGTTGTATTCTGAGCTGTAAGTGGAGTGATCAATTGATATGAGATCGAGTCACCATCCAGATCAAAGGCTCCATGATTAAAACAAAAACGTTGGCCAACACAAGCGAATGGAACAGGACGGTTACTAAAGATTGGTGAGTTATTTGTTATTCCGTTTGTATTGTTAAGTTGTGTGTAAACGTACAGGATATCACTTCCT
>CAYMMN010000009.1:0-21767 GCA_964391495.1 uncultured Flavobacteriales bacterium
AAGTTTGCTGGCTGAGTATTCTTATCGATTCAACAACAGACCGGAGAATGGGTATTTCCCATTAAGTCTTGGAGTGGAATTTGGAACTGTTGGACACGCCTTCCAGATTGTGGTCAGTTCCATCCGGGATTTACAGGAACAATTAATTTATTCTTCAGAGACCACCAATTATGGTAAAGGTGAATTTCTTTTTGGTTTTAATATCAAAAGAACATTCTGGTATAAAAAGAAAAAAGCCAATGACTCTTCGATATTTCAATAAAAAATATTTTATACCGGTTTTATTCATTGGAAGTATTCTTCTCTGGATGAATTCATGCACCAAAGATGAAGGTCCGCTGATTATTAAACCTCCGAAAGATCCTGGAGATACTTTGATATCTTTCAGCGAGGAAATTCAACCGATTTTTGATTTGCATTGTGTGCGCTGTCACAACTATTCGCATCCATTCCTGGATTTACGATCAGGTTTTGCCTATGAACAGTTGATTTCAATCGGACATCTTGCACCTTATGTCGATACTGTGAATCCTGAAAACAGCATTCTGATCGGTAGATTGAGAGGAGTGGAATATCCTATCATGCCTCCGGATGGAGATCACCTCACTCCGGAAACCATTGACCTGATTGCCTTGTGGATGATTGAAGGGGCGAGGAATAATTGATTATGTTGTTATTTAATTGATGTAAAAAAAAGCCGGATTATAAATCCGGCTTTTTTGTGAAAGAAAAATTATTTTCTTTATTTCTGAATCATCAGTTTTTGAACAATGGATCCACAACGAACAATATATACACCTGTACTGAAGGATTCGGTATAGAGTGCGACATAGGATTTACCACTGCTTTGATACACCATTTGTCCAACAGGATTATAGATTTCCAGCTCCTGACCTGATTGCTCGTTCATACGAATGTGGACCGTTGATGTCGCAGGATTTGGGAATACAGAAATTGACGCTGTTGATTGTTGAAGATCGTCGACAGTTGTGTTCAGGTTGTTATTCGCTCCAAATGTCGCCGTCTGAATCACGAAACTACCGGTGCCATTCGGAACACGAGCATAACCATAGTCTGTAACCTGTTGGCCGAAAATCACCTGATCAGCAATTGCAACAGAAGCATCCAGCAAATAAACACTTTCTCCACTGCCTGAAAGTTTAAAGTTGGCATGATATCCTCCCTGACTGCTGTCTTCATCAGCCCAGATAATCAGGTAATCATTCGCAGGGATAATTGTGTTTGCAGGAATTGTCCATTTGTCGGGGTTGAAATAATCATCTGTCAGATAATATCCACTTATGTCAACAGGTTGAGATGAGTTGTTGTACAATTCAATCCAATCGTCGAATTCGCCAAGACTATCTGATGCAGTAGTGGAGTTTGATGCCATCACTTCGTTAATCACGACCGCGGTATTCGAAGACATAAGAGGAGCGATGAAATAGATAAATACATCGTGTTCAGCTCCGACAGGAAGATAACTCGCTGTTTTTGCTGTATTCGCGGATACTGCTTCAATATAATATCTCACCCATGAACCGCTGAACTGACCGGGGATTGTCGCGGCGTAAATTCCATCGCCTGCAAGACTGTCATTGTGCGCACCGTCATCATACATCGGAATCCTGGTGAAGTTGCCAACAATTCCTGTCGCATAGTAAAGGTTCACATGATCGATGCCGTTTGTGGAACTAACTGTAGAACGAACCAAAACATCCTGCATCGATACCGGTTGATTGTAAGCGACACCATTTGTATAATACGGAGCATCCGCAATCTGAGGTCCCACCTGTGTTACTTCGGAATTAGTCAGAATGTAATTTTTTCTGTCTAACATAAAGTCTTTCACTTCCTGAATTCCTGTAAGAAAATTCGCGTAGGTGTAGATTTTTTTTGTGTCATTTTGCACCATTGTATCGATCATGTTTTTGTATTCATCAATGATCTGATAAGCGGATGCAGTATCAAAATCCTGCTCCAGTATTGTTCGCATGTGAGCAAGATAGCGCTGGCGCCATTCAGGGTGGGCCAGAATTTTATTCAAT
This sequence comes from uncultured Flavobacteriales bacterium, assembly GCA_964391495.1. GTDB lineage: Bacteria > Bacteroidota > Bacteroidia > AKYH767-A > 2013-40CM-41-45 > JADKJP01. Next base: position 2,049 of record CAYMMN010000009.1, read on the forward strand.
AATGGATAATTCACGTTGGTCTCATGATAGAAAGGACTCCAGGAAGTAACCAGGCTTGATTCGAATGCGCTGTTACCATCGTATTCTTGCGGAGTTATACGACCGGTTTCAATTTCATAGTATGCATAGTAATCCATTTTCCCTTTGTACACATAACTATCATCATCGCAAAAGAGGATTTCACTTGCCAGAAACCACAGAGTACGATCAACATCAAGTACAGTTGGGAGTAATGTGTCCAATCCTGCAGGAGTGCTGTTGTTCAACACATCACAGGTATGAACCAGGTCATCCCACGGGTTTATTTTCGTGGAAGATTTCAATTGATAATAAGGCTGATAATCTGTTGAGTCAGGGCCACGGTAATTTAATGCGGCAGTGCCATCACCCCAGCCGCCACCACCACCGCCACCACCGGAAGAACGATCAGCGCGCCAGTTTGTACCATTGTTGGTCATAAACCATTCTTTCAGAAAATCGCCATTCAATTGCTGCACGATCGGATACACACCCCAGTTACCACCGTTAATGTAGAGTTTTACAAATGCCGATTTTGTTGTCGGGATGTGTCTTTTGATCTGATGCTGATAAAATACCTCATGGATAAATGAAGGATCCTGAAAAGCGTTATTCAGATTGAAGATATTGTATCCCAAAAGGTCTTGTCCGGGTACAAAGGAATTCATTGTAATATTGAAGGATTTTTTTTGTGAATTCTGTACACCTGAATAGGAAGTTTGCCCTTTGAAGCGAACACCAACGCTATCGTAAACAATCCCATCTACAGTCATTGTAGCCGGAAGGTCAGTTTTGCTGTTGTAATTTTGCTGAAGCAGGGTCCAGTAATTCGATTGAGGAAAATCAAGACGGATATCTCTGATGATGGCCTGTTCAAATAGTCCTGTATTCGGGAGATCACCAGTGATTAACATTCTTCCGTCAGGAGATAAATGCATTTCATCAGGAAGATTTTGCGCTGTTGCTTGAAAGAAGGGAACTGTGAGTAATAGTAATAATTTACCGCAGATTAACTTAAATTTAGAGTTCATTTTATAATGTATAATATGTATGGCGTAAACATAGTAATTCCATTATTTCAATCAGGAAATTTGGGGTAAAATCCCTGAAAACGTCGGTAAATTGTGAAATATCCAGTATACTGGATTCTATTCATTGAAAAATGGTAGATTCTGAATAAAATATTTTCAGGTATTCGACATTCCACTTTTAGAATAAAAAGCGAGCAAAAACAAAAGTACCCTAACGTCTGCCACCCTTCCGGTTTCCCGGTTTTCCGGAATTTTTATTTCCTGGTCTGCGGTTTCTTTTATCCGGGTTATTTCTTCCGGAAGAACCTGATTTTTTTGAATTGGAATTGGCTGTTTTGGGTTTTCTTGATTCTCCGGTTTTTGAAAAAGGTGAGGGTTCGTTTTTATTGACAGCCCAATCGTATTTCTGTGTTGGTTTTTGTTTGGGTTTGATTTCAGCTTCTGAAGAGGAATCTTCAATCATACTGTAAATTGATGACATTTCACTTTCACTGAGATCCCGCCATTCGCCGGGAGGCAATCCTTTGAGACTGATATTCATGATGCGCACTCTTTCCAGTTTTGTTACTTCGTAACCGAAATGTTCGCACATACGTCGGATTTGTCTGTTCAATCCCTGGATAAGAATGATTCGGAATGTAAAAGTTCCTTCCTGAACGACTTTGCATTTCTTTGTCATCACACCAAGCATCGGCACGCCGGCGGCCATTCCCTGAATAACAGCATCGGTCAGGGGTTTATTCACGGTGACGACATATTCTTTTTCGTGTTTATTGCCCGCGCGCAAAATCTTATTTACAATATCTCCATTGTTGGTGAGAAAAATCAATCCCTGTGAATCTTTATCCAGACGGCCAATCGGGAAAATCCGTTTGCTGTGATTGACGAATTGAACAATATTATCCCGCACACCGGCTTCTGTAGTGGACGTGATACCGACCGGTTTATTCAAGGCAATAAACACAAGATCCTCTCCCTGGCGCGGTTCAAGATCTATTCCATTCACACGCACACGGTCACCAATTTTTACAGCATCACCAATATGAGCACGTCTTCCGTTGATATACACATTCACCTGCTCAATGAACCTGTCAGCCTCGCGCCTGGAGCACAAACCACTTTCACTGATAAATTTATTCAGACGTATCGTATCGTTTTGCATTCAAAAAATAATTCTGGAGTTTTCAAAGATAGTGAAATATCGGGAGGAGATAATTACACGATGATGAGGTGTGTATTTTGATACTCGGGAAGCTTGTCAGGATTTTTCAGGGATGATATTCTATTTTTCTGTAATCCGGTTGTTCATTTTAACACAGGCCTGTTAAATTATTTGGGTTTGGAGAAAAAAGTGAAGAAGGCTGACAAATTTGACAGACAAAAAATACAAATTGCAAGATCTTTTTATTTTAGAAATCTGATTGATCAAAAACTGTAATGACCATTAAAATATCAGGCCTATGCATATCTGCACAATTATTGGCAGGAGGAAACCACTATTCAGTTTGGTAATGGTATTTCATTTATTTAATTCGGTGATTTCTTCTCAACCTGTTTTAAATGGTAGTGACATGGAGATTTGGCATATGTCTGGCAACAATTGGTTGTATGCCCCGGATGGATGGTATGGTTTCCAATCAATTTTTCCTGATTGCATAAGGCAGGATACGCAGGCATATATGGGGAATTATGCAGTGAAAATTATTGGTACGAATGATACTTCAGCACTTAATATAGTACCCTATCTCAAAACCGATCGACTATTTTCTAACATTTCACCAGATCGTTTAGTTTATGCAATGAAAACAAATCTGTCGCACCCTGATGATTCAATTGAAATAAAAATAACATTTTGTGCTGATCCTTATCCTTATGGTGACAGTGTAGTGTATGAAGAAAAAAAATATATTACTCAAACCTTTTCATCGTGGGTCCTGGATACGTTACATATCAATCCGGTAATCTCTACAATTCACTTTGATTTTATTAGAATTTGGTTTTGGAACAGAAATGACAGTAGTACCTGGATTTCATTGGATGAAATTTATTTCGAAGGGGCTATTTTGCCCGTCAACTCTACCGAAATGGATATGAAGAATGACAATTTATATTTTTTTCCAAATCCGGCTGATCAATTTGTTTATGCAGGCAATCAGAATAATGAATTTATGCCCACTACAATTCGAATATATTCCAGCCTTGGTGAATTACTGGCTGTTCAGAAATACACAAATCGGATTGATATTCAAAAATTGGGTGCAGGCAAATACTACGTTGAATTTATTGATGAACATGAGTTACGCCAGTATGCCAGTTTTGTCAAGAAATAAATTGAAAATGCAGGAAATGCAGAATAATACTTATACAATGCTTTTTACGGCAGCATAATCAACCTGCCAATCATTTTGTTTTGATCAGCATCAAGAACTTCCACATAGTATACTCCTTCACGAATTCCATTGAGCGGGATTTCAGCGGATGGATCCGGAATATCATCTTTTTTATAAACAAGTCGACCTGTTCTTTCAAAAATTCTCATAGAGAATGGGCCCGTAACATTCTGGAAGCTCATCGTGCCTGATACTCTCACAGGATTCGGATAAATCAAAAGAATGCCCGGAGTTGAAGGAGGCACTTCGATATTATCACACCATGTTTTTGTACAAATGCTCGTGGATGTGGAATCATAAACTGTGAGACAAACAGGGTAAATTCCTCCATACCTGTAGTAATGCCGTGGACTTAATTCTGAAATAGAAGTTCCGTCTCCAAATGTCCAGGTGTAACGGGTACCCGGATTGTTGTGTGAAGAAGGGAAAAAATACACGTTGTTCGGATTGTTGATGGAGTAATGGATATATCGCGCATCACAATCATCACTCACAAAAGCTACCGGAATTGTATCACACCATGTAGCTGAACAAGCGCCATCCACTGTAGAATCATAGACAGTCAGGCAAACCGTATAGATTCCATTCAACTGGTAGAAATGCCATGGATTTGCTTCGGTAGAAGTACCTCCATCTCCAAAAGTCCATGAGAAATGTGATCCCGGAGAATTCACAGGCGCGACGAAGTGCAGACTATCTGTGTTTCCTGATGCAACCGAAAAAGAAAATTCCGCATTGCAGGTTGGAATAACCGGAACAACATATACACTATCACACCATGAAGCGTAACATGTTCCGGAACTGGTTGTGTCATATACTTCCAGACACACATAATACATTCCACTCTGGTTGTAATAATGCCATGGACTTATTTCTGTAGATGTATCTCCATCGCCAAAGTTCCAGAAATATTCTGTTCCGGATAAATTGTCACCTGTAGGGTAGAAGCGCAAACTGTCGGGGTTCCCCAAAGTAAAATAAGAGAACTCCGCAATGCAGGATGGAGGGATTGGAACAACATGCACGCTGTCACAGAATGTTGCTGAACATGTTCCACCTGCAGTAGTATCTGTAACGGTCAGACAAACCTGGAATACACCATGGGTGGTATAATAATGCCAGGTATTCATGTCAGAAGAAAAACTTCCGTCTCCAAAATCCCAGGAATAATTTGCTCCGGGTAAATTATTTCCTAGAGCAGAAAAATGAACGCTGTCGATATTGGTAAGCGAATAGTATGCAAATTCCGCTTCGCATGGTGGCACAGCAGGAATCGCCCGTACACTGTCGCAGAAGGTTTCAGAGCAGGTACCACCGGCAGTGGAATTACTTACTGTCAGACATACATAGTAAATTCCATTTTGCGGGTAAACATTCCAGGGCGTAATATCTGTTGAGTGATTTCCATCACCAAAATCCCATGAGTAATTTGTTCCGATTACATTTCCTCCGGTCGGGAAAAACTGAACACTGTCGGCATTGATCGAAGTGGCATAAACAAATTCAGCTTCACAACTTGGTGGAGCCGGCATTGCGCGAACACTATCACACCACGTATTTGAACATACACCAACTGAATTGGAGTCACTAATGGTCAGACAAACATAATACATCCCATTCTGTGCATACAAGTGCCATGGATTCATAAGTGTGGAAGTATCGCCATCTCCAAATGTCCAGGAGTAATGCGCACTGCTGAAATTACTTCCTATCGGGAAAAACTGAATGCTGTCAGGATTGCTGATTGAATAGTAGACAAATTCAGGATCACAGGAAGGAGGCACAGGTTGCGCTCTTACACTGTCGCACCAGCTTGCGGAACAGATTCCTCCTAAAGTTGTGTCACTAACTGTGAGACATGCATAATAAACTCCATCGACAGGATATACGTGCCAGGGGTTGATGTCAGTTGAATAAGTGCCATCTCCAAAATCCCATGAATAATGCGCCGACGGTGAATTGTTTCCTGAATGGTAAAAATGCACACTGTCAGGATTCAGCGATACATAATATCCGAACTCCGGTTCACAGGAAGGAGGAACCGGAACAGCATAAACACTATCGCACCAGTTCGCGGAGCAGAATCCTCCTGCTGTTGAATTGTAAACATTCAGGCAAACAAAATAAACACCTGTATTTGCATAGACATGCCATGGATTAATATCCGTTGAAGTATTTCCATCCCCGAAATCCCATGTAAACTGAGAGCCTGAGAGATTATTCCCAATTGAGAAAAAATGGACGCTGTCGGCATCAGTCGTTGTATAATAACTGAATTCCGCATCACAATCAGGAGGTACCGGAACCGCGTGAATACTGTCACACCAATTCGATGTACAGGTTCCTCCTGCAGTAGAATCGTGAATGGTCAGACATGCATAATAAACTCCATAGTTTGCATATACATGCCATGGACTATTGACAGTGGAAGTAAAGCCATCACCGAAATCCCAAAGGAAAGTTGCCGTCGCGGAATTACCCTGACTGACAAAATGAACACTGTCCGGATTCGTCAGTGAATAATATGCGAATTGTGCATCACATTCCGGTGGTACAGGAATCACATACACGCTGTCGCAATGTGAGGAAGAGCAAGTTCCTCCTGCTGTTGAATCATAAACTGTGAGACAAACAAAATAAACGCCGTTCTGTGCATACAAATGCCACGGACTTGTATCCGTTGAAAATGTTCCATCACCAAAATCCCAGTTATAAGTTGTTCCCGCAGGATTTGATGGCGCAATAAAATGAACACTGTCAATAGTAGCAGCTGAGTAATAGCCAAATTGCGCATCGCATTCCGGCGGAACAGGAACCGCGCTCACACTATCACACCATAAAGCCGAACAAGTGCCACCGGATGTAGAATCGGTCACCGACAAGCAAACGTAATATGTTCCGTGTTGCGTGTAATAATGCCATGGATTGATGCTGGTTGAATATGTACCGTCTCCAAAATTCCAGTAATAATTACTACCGGCCAGATTATTTCCGATAGAGAAAAAATGAACGCTGTCCGGATTGGAAACAGAATAGGAAATAAATTCTGCATCACATGAAGGCGGAGAAGGAATAGCGTAAACACTGTCGCAGGAGGTGGAAGTACAAGTACCAGCGGAGGATGAATCATGCACAGTCAGACAAACATAATACACGCCATCCTGAGGATACAAATGCCAGGGTTGGAAAGTATTCGAAAAAGTTCCATCTCCAAAATCCCAGGTGTATTGCGCACCTGCATTATTATTTCCGGTTGGGAAAAAGTGAACACTGTCAGGGTTACTTAATGAGTAGTATGCAAATTGCGTTTCACATGAAGGCGGAGTTGGTACAGCATGGACGCTGTCACACCATGTCGAAGAACAAGTTCCTCCGGAAGTGGAATCATAAACCGTCAGACAAACATAATACACTCCGTCTTGAGGATACAAATGCCATGGACTCGCAACTGTTGAAAATGTTCCGTCTCCAAAACTCCAGGTATAAGTTGAGCCTGCCGGATTGGATGCTGGCATAAAATGAACACTGTCGGGATTTGTTCCGAGGTAATACGCAAACTGTGCGTCACATTGCGGAGGCAATGGCATTGCACGCGTACTATCACACCATGTAGATGAGCAGGTACCTCCCGATGTGGAATCGTATACAGTCAGACAAACATAATATACTCCATCGTTTGCGTACAAATGCCATGGGTTAGGGGAGTTGGAATTATTCCCGTCACCAAAATCCCAGTTATATAAACTTCCGGTCGGATTCGCAGGTGAAATAAAGTGAACACTATCGGGATTGTTACCGAGGTAATAAGCGAATTGCGCGTCGCAGCTTGGTGGCAAAGGCATCGCGCGCACACTATCGCACCATGTAGAACTGCAAGTTCCTCCTGAAGTGGAATCATACACAGTCAGACAAACATAATAGACTCCGTCTTGCGCGTATAGATGCCATGGATTTCTTGTCGTTGAAAAAGTTCCATCACCAAAATCCCAGGTGTACGAACTTCCAACCGGATTTGTAGCAGGAATGAAATGAATACTGTCGGCATTAGTTCCCGGATAATATGAAAACTGAGCATCACATTGTGGTGGAGGAGGAACTGCATGAACACTATCACACCATGTTTGTGTGCAGGTTCCATAAGCTGTGGAATCATAAACCGTCAGACAAACTAGATAAACACCCGGATTATCATATTGATGCCAGGGATTGCTTGTACCATCGAATGACCCGTCACCGAAGTCCCAGAAATAAGTCGAACCGACCGGATTCGATGGAGCTATGAAATGAACACTGTCGGGATTACTCAAAAAATAAGAAGAGAATTGAGCATCACACTCCGGTGCCGCGTGAATAGCACGAACGCTGTCACAGAATGTTGCAGTACATGTTCCACCGGAAGTAGAATCGTAAACTGTCAGGCATGCAAAGTAAACTCCATCCTGCGCATAAGCATGCCATGGGTTAGTACTTGTAGAATAATTTCCATCACCAAAATTCCAGGTGAATTGCGCGCCGTAAAGATTGGTTCCAACCGTGAAAAAATGTACACTATCCGCATTGCTGGTTGAATTGTAATAGGAAAACTCCGCTTCACATGCCGGTGGACCGGGAATCGCACGCACACTGTCGCACCATGTTGTGGAGCATGTTCCGCCGGAAGTGGAATCGTAAACAGAGAGACACACATAATAGATTCCATCCTGCGAATACAAATGCCATGGATTGATATTTTGACTAAACGTCCCGTCTCCAAAATTCCATGAATATTGTGTTCCAGGTAAATTATTTCCTACAGAGAAAAAATGAACACTGTCAGGATTCACTCCCGGATAATAAGAAAATGTCGCGTCACATTCAGGCGGCGGCGGTACTGCATGAACACTATCGCACCATGAGGAACTACATGATCCTCCTGCATTAGAATTTGATACCGTCAGACAAACAAAGTAAGTTCCATCCTGAGCATAGTAATGCCAGGGATTACTTCCTCCGGAATTATTTCCATCACCAAAACTCCAGCTGTATGTTGCCCCTGCTGCATTCGCCGGGGCGAGGAAATGTACGGAGTCAGGATTTATAGAAACATAATAGGCAAAATTTGCATCACACACAGGTGGTTCTGGTATTGCCCGTACGCTGTCACACCATGTAGAAGCACAGGATCCTGATGAATTGGAATTTTGAACTGTCAGACAAACAAAATACATTCCATTCTGAGCGTACTGATGCCATGGATTTTGAGCGTTGGAAGTGCCACCGTCACCAAAGTTCCAGGAGTAAGTAGCTCCGGCAGAATTGACAGGAGGATAAAAATGAACACTGTCTGCATTCGTAGTTGTATAATACGCGAATTCAGCATCACATACCGGTGGTTGTGGAACAGCGTGGACGCTATCGCACCAGGTATTTGAACAACTGCCACCCGTAGTAGTATTTTGAACCGTCAGGCAAACGAAATAAATTCCATCCTGAGCATACAAATGCCAGGGATTGGCGGAGGAGGATGTGTTGCCATCACCAAAATCCCAAATGTATTGTGTTCCGCTTTGGTTATTTGCTGAAGATAAAAAATGCACACTATCCGGATTGCTTAAGGCATAGTATCCGAACTCAGCATCACAAGCCGGAGCTTGAGGAACTGCATGAACACTGTCACACCATGTAGTGGTACAGAACCCTCCGGCAGTAGTAAGCTGAACAGTCAGGCAAGCATAATAAATTCCATCCTGAGGATAGAGATGCCATGGATTTTGAAGGGATGAAGTGCCTCCGTCTCCGAAATCCCAGTGGTAAACTGCACCGGAAATATTATTCCCTGTGGTCATAAAATGAATACTGTCCGGATTGCTTAATGCATAGTAGGAGAATTGTGCATCACACACAGGTGCCGGATGAACAGCATGAACGCTGTCACAGAATGTTACAGAACATGTTCCGCCCGAGTTAGAATTGAATACAGTAAGGCAGGCATAGTAAGTACCATCCTGTGCATATTCATGCCATGGATTACTACTTGACGAATGAGCTCCGTCACCAAAACTCCAGGAGAATTGAGCGCCTGAAAGATTTGTACCAATTGAGAAAAAATGTACACTGTCAGGATTGCTGGTCGACGTATTGTAAGAAAAATCAGCTTCGCATATCGGTGGTGCCGGAATTGCCCGTGCACTATCGCACCATGTAGAAGAACAGGTTCCGCCGGAGGTGGAATCGTATACAGACAGACACACATAGTAAACTCCATCCTGCGCATACAAATGCCATGGATTGGTACTTTGGCTATGTGAGCCGTCTCCAAAATTCCAGGAATATTGTGTTCCTGAAAGATTATTTCCTAATGAGAAAAAATGGACACTGTCAGGATTGCTGCTTGCATAAGATGAAAATGTCGCGTCACAATCCGGTGGAGGCTGTACAGCATGAATACTGTCGCACCATGAGGAGCTGCATGATCCTCCTGCTGTTGAATTGGAAACAGTCAGACAAACAAAGTAAGTTCCATCCTGTGCATAATAATGCCATGGGTTGCTTCCGCTGGAAAAATTTCCATCACCAAAACTCCATGTAAATGTTGCGCCCGTTTGATTCGCCGGAGCGAAAAAATGCACGGAGTCAGGATTCACAGAAACATAAGCGGTAAAATTTGCATCACACACTGGTGGTTCAGGAATTGCGCGTACGCTGTCACACCAGGTGGAAGAACATGATCCTGATAAATTGGAATTTTGAACAGTCAGACAAACAAAGTACATTCCATTTTGTGCGTAATGATGCCATGGATACTGAGCTGTGGAACTTCCTCCGTCACCAAAGTTCCAGGAGTAACTTGCTCCGGCATCATTAGCAGGAGGATAAAAATGTACACTGTCCGCGGCAGTTGTAGGATAATATGCGAATTCTGCATCACATACCGGTGGTGGAGGAACGGCATGAACACTATCGCACCAGCTATTTGAACAGCTTCCACCTGCTGTTGTATTTTGAACAGACAAACACACAAAATAAATTCCATCCTGAGCATACAAATGCCAAGGATTGGCGGCAGTGGAGGTATTTCCATCTCCAAAATCCCAGCTGTATTGAGTACCGCTTTGGTTATTTGTAGAAGATATAAAATGCACACTATCCGGATTGCTTAAGGCATAGTATCCGAACTCCGCATCACAAACCGGTGGTTGGGGCACTGCATGAACGGTGTCGCACCATGTTGTAGAGCACGATCCACCGGCGGTTGTTGCCTGCAAAGTCAGACAAGCATAGTAAGTTCCGTTTTGTGAATACAAATGCCAGGGATTGAATGCTGATGAAGTAGTTCCATCACCAAAATCCCAATGATAGGTAGCACCGGAAACATTAATTCCGGTCGTAATAAAATGAATGCTGTCAGGATTACTATTTGCATAATATGAAAACTGCGCATCACAAACAGGAGGAGGAGGAATAGCATAAGCGCTGTCGCACCATGTATCAGTGCAACTTCCACTCGCAGTTGAATCATAAACGGTCAGACAAACATAATAGACTCCATCTTGTGCATACAGATGCCATGGACTCTGGTCCGTTGAAAAAGTTCCATCTCCAAAACTCCAGGTATAATGCGTTCCGGCAAGATTTCCTCCCGAGGGAACAAAATGCAAACTATCCGGATTACTGTTAAAGTAACTTCCGAACTGTGCATCACATACCGGTTGTGCATGAGCGTGGAAACTGAAAAATAAAATTCCAATGAAAAAAAGTGTTTTGATCTTCATCAACAATGAAAGATCTTTCAACTGCAACTGCAACTTCACCTTCATTTCAAATCAAAATAATCTTCTCAAAGTGGAAATAGAGAAGGGATTAAAACAGCCTCAATTGTAAAGAAATTCCTCCCCGTGGTAAATAACAAAGGTCATCTAAATTAATATATTGAAAATCAATTAATTGTGTTATAAACGCTTAATTTTTGCTTAAAATCATTGTTTCATTTTGAAAACCAGGAATATGAGAAGGTAAAAAATGACTGAAATGCCTGATAATACAGGGCTTTTGGACACACCAAACAGCTGATAAATTGAATCATCCGGGAAGGAAAAATTTTGGATACTTTAAACCGGTAATTGCATCATTTTCATTCGGACCATTCAGGGTTTTAATAGTTATTAATCTGAAGTAACATTGTGAATCCTTCTTTCGTGAGCATTAACAGGTTGAAAAATTATCAATAATAAAAGTGTCGGGAAATGGTATTCAATCTCCTGAGATAATAAATCAAGAACCAACTTTCATCTATTACATTTGCAGAAGGATCGATGATCCTGAATACAGAATGAAGTGATGAAAGCATATTCAGGTAGAAAAAATCCTTAATAATTGAAGAATGGGAAATTGAAGATTTTAGATTGCTGATTGAAGATTTATTCATTCAAAATTAAACATCAATTATCATTTATTTTAAATAAACAATCTAAAATCTACATTCAACAATCTTCAATTCAAAATCGTCAATCCAAAATCTACAATCAGCAATCATCAATTCAAATGCAACGTCTCGCCATTTTTGCATCCGGATCCGGAACCAATGCGGAAGCAATTATCCGTCATTTCAAAAATTCCACAACTCATTCCGTCACCAGGGTGTATTGCAACAAACCTGATGCTGGAGTGATCTCCAGAGCCGAAAAGCTTGGAATACCTTGTCTGGTTTTTGATAAAACGGAATTTCAAAGTGGCAGTAAAATTCTGAATCAATTAAAAGAGGATAAAACTGATGCCATTGCTTTAGCCGGATTTCTTTGGCTCGTTCCGGATTATTTGATTCAGGCATTCCCGAAACATATATATAATATTCATCCTGCCTTATTGCCCGAATTCGGAGGGAAAGGGTTCTATGGATCAAAAGTTCATCAAGCGGTTTTGGAATCCGGGAAACCGATTTCCGGTATCACCATTCATGAAGTGAACGAAAAATTTGACGAAGGGAAAATTCTGTTTCAGGCTGCCTGTTATTGTTCTCCGGAGGATACCGCGGAATCTCTGGCCAATAAAATTCATGCGCTCGAACACAAATATTATCCTGTAGTTCTGCAGAAAATTCTGCAAGAAAAAGATTGAGAAGACCATCACTCTTCATCCATCACTTCTTAAAAAGCATTTCACCCTTCTTTTCCAGCCACACTTCATTCAGACTGTCAAGAAAAATTTTAGCACCTAATGGGTTCAGATGATTCGGATCAGCAAATAGTGAGTCCGGAAATTGAAAACGATTGCCGTTTTTATAAATCAGGTTTTCCGAAACAGTGAAATCTCTTAATGCCAGACGTGAAGATTCAATAGAAGCACTGTCTCTGTAATGAATGTAACTCGCGGATTTTGGAGAAGTAAATAAAAGCACATCCATTCCGGATGCCTTAGCTGTTTCCACAATTTTCTTGAGCAAGAAGATGTTTTTCGGGATCAGTTTTTTTGAAAAACGAGTGATGGAATTTTCTTTTGCCCTCTGTCTGCTTTGCTGATCCATACTTCCGGGTTGAAATAATCCCTGCAACATGGGCTTCAGATCGCTGGGTTGATTTCTTTTGTTGACGAGGTAACTGATGTCCCTGTTGGTCCGGAAGAAATTGCTGGACGCAAGCAAGCGATCAAAACGGGAATCTTCATCAAGAGTATCAGTATACCGGAATAATGCGCGGTTAATGTATTCAAGTTTGAAAAAAGTCTGGTTGTAACCAAGTAATTCCTCATCGACACCAATACACAAAGTTTTTAATCGCGGCATTTGTCCTTTGTATTTTTCCAAAAGCACCGCGCTCCAGAATAAATCCATTCCGCCATAGGCAAAGGAAGCGGAGGGAGGTTGTAAATGCAGCGTATCAAATTCGGCTACAAGAGGAATTGTGTGAGAATTTCCAAGCCAGAGAATTTCCGCATCGGATTTCTTTTTCTGAAATTCTTCCATCAACATGTCTGCCTGAGTGCGATAGGAAGCATATTTCCATTCCAGGAATCCCGTCAGCAGCACCAGGAAAACCAGCAGTGCTGCTATTTCAAGAAATAATTTTCCGACGGTTTTCATATCAGAACTGGAAATAAATAAATGTTTGTTCTTCAAAAACTCCAAGGAGCAGTATTGCTGTTACAAGCAATACATTTACCGTATATCGATAAACCCGTTGACTGGGAAAAAGATTCATTACAATTCTTTTCTTACCGGTAAAATCCGCTGCTTCTATTCCGATCAGTAAACCCACAAGAACAAAATTGATGACAAAACTCAAACCGGAAATTTGCGGCACACCGATCAGGCCGGCTTGAAATTTGAACAGATGTGTTATGATATACATCGCATCCCCAAATCCTGAAGCACGAAAGAAAATCCAGGCGAATGTGACTCCGATAAATGTGAGAATAATGCGAAAGGGTTTGTGTCTTGTTTTCTCGCGGTGAAAGAGTCTTTCCAGGATTACATAAATTCCGTGTAAGACTCCCCAGATCACAAAAGTCCAGGAAGCTCCATGCCACAATCCACTCAATGAAAAGGCCACCAGGATATTGAACATGAAAGTAGATATACCCAATCGATTACCACCAAGCGGGATATATACATAATCTCTGAACCATCCCGAAAGTGTTATATGCCAGCGCGTCCAGAATTCACGAAAGGATGAACTGAAATAAGGGTAATTGAAATTTTCCATCAGATTAAATCCCATAACCTTAGCCGACCCAATCGCGATGTCGCAGTATCCGCTGAAGTCACAATAGATTTGTATCGAAAATAATAGTGTAGCCCAGATCAGGGGCCAGCCGCTGAAATGTTCAGGGTTCTGGTAAACGGCATCGACGTATACCGACAAGCGATCCGCGATCACCATTTTCTTAAATAAGCCCCATAGTATTCTTCTTAATCCTGAGCTGACTCTGTCGTAGTCGAAGGAATAATTCTCCCGAAACTGATGTAACAAATTTTGTGGTCGTTCAATCGGACCTGCAACCAACTGAGGATAAAACATGACATACAAAGCATAAATGCCCAAATGCCTTTCCGCTTTCTGCTTGCCTTTGTAAATTTCTATCGTGTAACTCATGGCCTGAAATGTGTGGAAGCTCAAACCCACAGGCAAGAGCATTTCCAGAACAGGCAAATGGAAATCTGTTCCCGTGAATGCCAATAAGAATGACAAATTCGCGTTGAAAAAATTATAGTACTTAAACAGCACGAGTACGCCAACGTTAGCGATGATACTCATGACGAGCAATAGTTTCTTTCGCCTTTGATTTGTATTTCGTTCGATCAGGATCCCTGCTACATAATCCACCGCAATTGTAAAAAACAGGATGAGGATGTAAACCGGCCGGAAGTACATGTAGAAAACACAACTGGCGACCAATAACCAGCTCCAGCGCCAACGAACGTTCAGCAGGAAATAACCGATCGTTACAATCGGGAAAAAAATGGCGAAGGCGAGAGAGTTAAAAAGCATGAGAAATTAATGCAAAAAAACGAATAGTTTTGACGTGACAAGGGTATTCTTGTTTCTTTCTAAAGGAAAAATGATTTTCAGCTTTTAGAGCCTGTGAATTGCAACCTTGCCTCTGCAAAAGCGTATTGTCCTGATTGCATGAATTCACCGGTCCGGGAAAAAAATAAACTGCCGATTATCCTCCTGATTTCGGCCCTGCTGCTCTTCCTTGCAGCGGAGCTTTCCCATTTTCCCTTTCAACAGAATGATGAGAAATTAATCCGGCATTCAGAATCCCTTCTGAATTCCCTTGATAAGCAAATGGAGGGAGGGATTGAAAAGATTTTTTCATTCACTAATGAAAGCAGTTTGCATGATTTCTTCATGCACAGTGGTCTGGAAACCCGGGGAATCAGTTATTATTTTTTTCTCCGGGATTCATTGATACGTTGGTCAGATAACCAGCCGGTACTTTCAGAGAACTTACCGGATATTGTTCATGATCATGCAATGCTTCATTTGGCTAATGGCTGGTTCTATTGTCGCACAGCTACCCGCGGAGACACAATACTGCTTTCACTGTTGCTGGTAAGAAATGAATTTGCTTACGAGAATACGTATCTCCGAAATACATTCAACCCGGCTTTAGGATTACCGGAAGATTCACGCATCAGCACTTCAGAAGGCCTGCCTTTGCAAGGCCCGGATGGAAAAGTGCTGTGTAACATCATTCCGGATAGTTCGACCGGAATCAGCATCACCAGTTCCTGGCTTTACGCGATTTCAGGAATATTGCTCCTTATGGGTGTTTATTTTCTCGGACTGAATTTGTTCAGGAAAAGAAAATGGCAGGGATTCATGCTCCTCGCCGTCGTACTAATTGGAAGGATCGTCATGATCGCTTTAAAATTTCCGGAAGTACTCTACAATACTGATTTGTTCAGTCCAAGGAATTATGCTTCATCTTTTCTCTTCAATTCTCTGGGCGATTTGTTGATTAATGCCTGTCTGGTTACAACATTTTCCTATTTGTTTTTTACACTCAGCAGGAAAAGAAATCCGGATACAAATAGCGGAAAGTTCTTTCTACCGGCATTGTTAATCTTCCTCATTTTATCCGGTATCGGGATTCACCTTTTTGTACACGGACTGGTCATTAACAGCCGAATTTCTTTTGACCTGAGTAATTTGTCGGAACTCGGAATCTATACTGCCCTTGCTTTCTTTTGTATTGCTTTATTGCTCGTCGCTTTCTATCTCTTTCTGAGCGCAGCACTCACGTATTACAATGGATTTAAACCACGCTTCAAACATGTCCTCAGCGTATTATTTCTTTCTTCCATCTACGTTTCTGTAACTGTCTGGCAGCTGAATCTGCGTAAAGAGGAGGAAAGCAGAAAACTTCTTGCCCAAAAAGTAGACGAACGTCAGGACCATGTAGCTGAATATCTTTTTGATGAAGCAGCGGAAAAGATCTCAGCGGATACTCTGATTGTGGGTGCTTTCAATTCGGTTCCCATCGCATCGGAACTGATCAGAAATCGTCTGACGAATACTTACCTGACAGGTTATCTCGGTAAATTCGACAATGCTATTTCTGTTTTTGATGCTGAAGGTTTGGCGGTGGATTCATCAGATAATTCCGTTCCGCTTTCGTATTACAAACAACGTACAGATTCATACGGTAAAGCAACTTCTTCCGGAAAATTATTTTACATGCCCAATGAATCCGGACGATTGTCTTATCTCGCGATTGTCCCGGTTCAGAATGGCGTTCATTCCGGTACCATTGTTATTCAGCTTAACGCGAAATTTTTCCAGTCGGAAGAAGGGTTTCCGGAGCTTTTCATGAGTGGGAAGTACAAAGAAAACTCTGGCCTGCGTGATTATTCCTTTGCACGTTATTCCAAAGGATCACTGATCTATGAATATGGTTCTTTCGCGTATTCATTTTCAGATAAAATATTTAATCAGTTTGGTGATGATTATTCCTTTGTCAATTTCGAAGGATACAGTCACCTTGTGTTCAGAGTAGGGCCCGGTGCGTTTATTGTCGTCAGTAAACCTGCGGAAACTGCGGTATATGTACTCACTTTGTTCAGCTGGGTATTCGCTTTCTTTTCAATTGTGTGTTCTTTGCTCTACCTGCTTTATCAGTTATTATCGGGAAGAAAACGTATTGAAGTCAGTCTGACTTTACGGATTCAGCTTGCGGTTGTGCTGATGGTCGTATTGTCTTTTGTTTTAATTGGTACCGGTACAGTTTTTTATATTTTCAAAAAATACAACGCGGATCAGAATAAAAGCATCAGCGAACAAGTGAATGGATTATGGTTTCTTACAGGCGACATTCTCGGTTCCCAGACTAAATTGTCGACGGTATCTCCTGAATCTTTATTTCCGCAGCTGAATTCACTGGTGAATAATCTCAATCTTGATTTTAATCTCTACGACGAAAAAGGAACTCTATACTATTCTTCCCAGCCAAAAATATTTGAGCAAAATATTATTTCAAGAAGAATGAATCCTGAAGCATTTTTTGAAATGCAGCAGGAAGGAAAAACCCAGTACATCCATCCTGAAAACGCGGGGAAATTGAAATACGTTTCCGCTTATGCTCCTTTTACAGATGTACACGGAAATATCATCGCCTATCTCAATCTTCCTTATTTTGAAAAGCAAAATGACCTGAACAAAGAGATCTCCGGATTTTTATCCGCACTGATCAATATTTACGTTTTGCTTTTTGCTCTTGCTTTACTTGTTACGCTTTTCATTTCTTCCCGAATCACACAACCTTTGTTACTGATCCAGGAAAAGTTGGCCGGAATACGTTTGGGTAAACGCAACGAGCCCATTGAGTATGCACGAAAAGATGAAATCGGACAGCTTGTAAGAGAATACAACCGGATGATTGATGAACTGAGTGCCAGTGCTGAAAAACTCGCGCAAAGTGAACGTGAAAGTGCATGGCGTGAAATGGCCAAGCAGGTTGCTCATGAAATTAAGAATCCGCTCACACCGATGAAGCTTTCTGTCCAGCATGTACAGATGGCCTGGAAAGAAAACCGTCCGGGTAAAGAAGAAATGATTGACCGGATGGCAAATACTTTGATTCAGCAGATTGATACTTTGTCGAATATTGCTACCGAATTCTCCAACTTCGCTCAGATGCCTCAGGCACATAAAGAAGAAGTCAACCTGACAGATATACTTCAATCAACGATAGACCTTTTCAAGGAGACGCCTGGTATCGGTATCCGTTTTATCCCTGCAAATGGTGATAGCATTGTGATCGCCGATAAGGATCAACTGCTTCGTGTATTTTCAAACCTCCTCAAAAACGCTGTTCAAAGTATTCCGGAAGGAAGTTCAGGAATGATTGATGTTGAAGTAAAAACTGAAAATGGCAATGTGATCATTTCCGTAAAGGATAACGGAATCGGTATTGCGGAATCAGAAAAGGAGAAAATTTTCCGTCCGAATTTCACAACAAAATCAAGTGGAATGGGACTTGGATTGGCCATGGTGCGCAACATCGTTGAAAATTCCGGTGGAAAGATTTGGTTTACAAGCACTCAGGGAAAAGGAAGTACTTTTTATGTAAAACTCCCACAGGCTTCATAAACTGCGGATGCTTTCTATCTTTGTACTCTTATAAAACAGATGCTTTTTCTGAAATTCACAGAAAACAAAACCTGATAATTTAATATAAACGCATGTCCCGTCCCATCAGAGTTTTAATCGCAAAAGTTGGTCTCGACGGCCACGACCGTGGAGCAAAGGTGATAGCTTCTTTTCTTCGTGATGCAGGGATGGAAGTGATCTACACCGGTCTTCGTCAGACACCCGAGATGGTTGTCAATGCCGCGCTCCAGGAGGATGTTGATGTGATTGGCGTAAGCATACTTTCCGGAGCACATATGACCGTATTTCCAAAAATCATGAACCTGCTTCGCGAAAAAGAAATGATAAATGTATTGGTTACCGGTGGAGGAATTATTCCGGCCGCGGATATGAAGAAGCTGATGGATCTTGGGGTCGGACAACTCTTTCCTCCCGGAACAGAAACAAAGGATATTGTCTCCTACATTAAAGAAGAAGTTGAGAAAAGAAGAAAAAATTAAACTGTCTATTATTACTGTTGCATATGATGACCTATAACAACATTCTGATCAATATACACGAGCATGTATTGACAATCACAGTCAATCGTCCTGACAAACTGAACGCACTAAACGCGCAAACCATCCAGGAGATTGGCGACGCGGTGAAGCGTGCGGAAGACAACCGCGAGATTTCCGGAATTATCATCACCGGATCGGGAAGCAAGGCTTTTGTTGCAGGTGCTGATATCTCTGAGTTTTCAAAATATTCAGTGGAAGAAGGAAAGGCTCTCAGTGCAGCCGGACAAAAAGTTTTCAAATCAATTGAGTTGTGCAGGAAACCTGTCATCGCCGCGATCAATGGTTTTGCATTGGGTGGAGGCTGTGAGCTTGCGATGAGTTGTCATCTTCGTGTCGCTTCCGATAACGCGAAATTTGGTCAGCCTGAAGTTAAGCTGGGCCTGATCCCGGGTTACGCCGCGACACAACGTCTCGTTCAACTGATCGGCAAAGGCAAAGCAATGGAATTACTCATGACTGCTGACATGATCGGAGCGGAGGAAGCCCGTCAGCTCGGACTGGTGAACTACGTTACAACTCCGGATCAACTGATGCCGAAAGTGAATGAGTTGCTTGCAAAAATCAACGCAAACGGACCCAATGCTATCAGTTCTATCATCCGCTGTGTGGATGCTTACTTCACCGATGGTGTAGATGGTTTTCAATTTGAAGT
>CAYMMN010000010.1:0-20511 GCA_964391495.1 uncultured Flavobacteriales bacterium
CGAGCACCCCACATAACAGGAGGGAAGGAATTGTGGAAGGTTGAATAAAAAGCAGTGTGTAATAAATGCCTACTGCCAGCGGCACAAGAACTAATGTTTTTATGAAAAGATGAATATTGCCTGTACGTGCTATATTTTTTGTTTTGAAGTAGGCATCGACCTTGGTTTTGAGAGAATCATAGAAGACGCTGTTTTTGTTGTTGAAAGTTACCTTGGCCATTTAGAGATTATATGACCGTAAGATACAACTATTATTTTGCCGTCAAATGAAGTTTAGGGGGAAACCACAATTGAAAAAATGAATTATTGAAATATGTTTGAAAAAAGTAAAATAATCAACAATTGAAAGATTGATTATTCTGAAATTAATTTCTCAACGAACCTTGTAAATGATTCTTTGAACCGAATGTAATCATTGCCTGTTGCAGGTCCGGAAAATCCGGTATGAATTTTTCGGACATTTCCTTTTTTATCAATAAAAATTGTAGTCGGATAACCTAAAATGTGATTTAGCATTGGCAAACTTTGGGCTGCAGCAGTTCTGTCGTTTGTTCCGGCAAACAGAACCGGATATTCAACGCCTAGTTGTTTTTTTAATTTATCAATGCTGCGCTTTACCGTTGAGGAATCAAGAACCCTTTCAAAATCGAGAGCAATAATTTCAACACCTTTCGATTTAAACTGTGAATAAAAGTCAACCAGAAATTTCGTCTCATCCATACAATTTGGACACCACGTTCCTGTGAGTGTAACAATTACAACTTTGTTTTGAAATCGTGAATCACTGATTGAGACCGAGTCGCCATTTTCATCAGGAAATTTAAAACTCAATTTATCGTATCCCGGTTTAATAAAAGTAAGGGATTCAGCATCGGGAAGTTCTGCACTATCATTACGAAATGCGCTCCAGGTTTCATGAAAATGTGATCCGGAATAAAAGTCTCCACGCAGAGTTCCATTTTCAAGGATCGTGGCATGAAAGAGAAATGCATGGCTTCCGTCAAAGGCAGACAATGAAAGTCTGTTTCCTGAAACTTCTCCTTCCAGATAGCGATAGTCGCCTGTTGTTGTAAGGAAAGTACCGGTGAGATAATTGCCTTGTTGTTTAAAAATGCCGACAGCCATTTTAGATCCCGGATCTTCATCATCGAAGATTACCTCCCATCGGCCACTCAGGTTGGAGCGGGGAGTCAGAGGGTGCTCGGTAAAACGGTACGACAAATTTTGCGTGGCGTTAAAAGAGAGGATGTTGTTATTTTTTCGTGTGTAATTGTAAAAGTATCCACGCAGTGTTTTGTCCGTCATTTTGCATCGAAACTCCGAATTGAAAACCGGAAGTTGAATAGAAACAGAATCATTATTGAGAGAAATATCGTTGATGTGAATTCGCTCTTCTCCATTAATCAGGTCCAGATTCTGACTGTAAGCCTGAAAATTGAACGGCAAAACAGTAGAATCGTTGAGTTCAAGTTCTCCTCTCCATATTCCGGGAAGAATTTGACCGTTCGTCCATTGGCTGCAAAAAAGGAAAAGAAAGAGAAGGTATTTATTCATCAAACAAATTTAAGAAATTAGGACAGCTGAATTGTTTTTTGGAGAAACATTGTATTTAGATTCTGTTTATTCGTCACACGTCCCAATAATAACGGTTGAATTCTTTATCAAGGGTAAAGCCGGTTCCGGGGTACAATTTATTGCCAATTGTATTATCGATAGCTGTTTCTAGAATTAAACCGCAAGCCCCGGTTTCCCGACAAAAGGATTTGCATTTTTCTATCAATTGAACGGAATAGCCGGATCCTCTGTGTCCGGATGTAACAAACAAATCATTCAGGAGCCAGAGTCTTTTCATGCGCGTGGAGGAAAAAAGCGGATACAGCTGAACGAAACCGACAATATTATTTGTGTCAGCTACAATAAAAATCACTGATTCCTTTTTATTAAATCGATCAGATATAAATTTTTTTGCCCCTTCCGGATCGGAAGTCTTTTTGTAAAAAACGCGGTACTGATCGAAGAGAAACGCGAGTTGATCAATATCCATAATAGTTGCTTGTCGGATTAGAATCATGGATTTAAGAGCGGGCTATGATTAGGTTTTAAATTCAATTATTGGCTAAAATAGTCTATTTGATGATTCGGGTCGAACGGTGAAAAATAGCATTTCAAACATATTTTTCTACGTTTCGAACAAATTTCAGGACAGGTTTGGCGGATACATTTCATTTTTGAAGCCATAAAACCACCCCACACAATGAAAACACTTAAGACATTAATTTTTTTCTTTACGATTTTAGCGTTTGCATCTTGTAAAAAGGAATTAAACGGGTCCGGAAATTTTACAACTGTGCAAAGAGAGCTGCCTGCGTTTACAAAAGTAGAGCTCGATGAAAATTTCAGAGTGAACCTCGTCCAGGATGGAAATAGTTTTATTGAAATGTATGGTGAGGATAACATTCTTCCGGAAATCGAAACAGAAGTTCTTGCCGGCCGCCTTTCCATCCGTTTCAGTGATTACAGACAACATTATGATCACAATGGTGTAACACTCACTGTACATTCGCCACTATACAATACTGTTGAACTGCGGAGTTCCGGTACAATCGTGAGCAGAGGAATACTGAATGGAAGCGTAATGAATGTGAGCCTGAGTGGTTCAGGAAAAGTAGATCTTGCTCTTGATACAATGGATGTCCGTACAACAGTTTCCGGATCCGGAAATATTTTGCTGAGTGGCGCCTCTGTATACGCGGAGCATACGATTTCCGGTTCAGGAGATGTGCGCAGTTATAATTTACAAAGCAAAAACTCAAAGGTGACTGTTTCTGGCTCCGGAGATTGTGAAGTGAGCGCTTATGATAACCTTGATGTGACGATCAGCGGAAGTGGAAGTGTTTATTACACTGGTTCGCCCCGATTGGTAACACATATTAGCGGATCAGGGAATGTGGTTCGTCAATGAATTTTAAAGCCCCCATGTTTTAATTATTTCCTTTTTATTCGATTTAGTTTTGTCCCATACCAATTCAGTCGTTTTTTTGTACGACTGAATTGGTTTTTAACTAAGCCCCCTTTTTTTCATCTTAGGTCTCGTGTTAATTAATGTGAAATAATAAAGCCGGCTCAGAATATTACTTTTCTTAGTGCAAAGTAAAAGCCGGTATGATACACTTTATTAAAAATTCTGCATTAAAAATTCTTTTTCTTGGAGTATTTCTCATACATGGAAAAGATTTGAGAGCACAATCGTCCAGTATTGCCAAAAATATTGGTGGTGCAAACAATGATTTCTCTTATCACAGTACGATGTCGAAAGATGGAGACATCATCATTGTTGGTTCGACGGAAAGTTTTGGGGCCGGAACTTTGGATACGACAGATAATTACATCCTGAAAATGGATCGCAATGGAAATGTGCTTTGGAGTAAGACTGTGGGCTCTGCAAGTTTGGAAGAATTGTATTGGGTGGAACCCACGGGAGACAGCGCATATGTTGTTTGTGGAACGATCAGAAAATTGCCGAACAATCCCAATGAACTCGAAGTGTTTAAGATTGACGATTCCGGAAATGTATTGTGGAAAAAGAGATATACCCTCACCGGTTCTGAAGTCGCACATTGTATTCGCTCGGTTCCCGGTGGATATCTTTTGATTTGTGAAACTGATAACGGGACTGATTATGATTTTGCAGCCATACGTCTTGATCTTAATGGGGATGTAGTTTGGAATCACACTTATGGCACCAACGAGTTTGACATACCGATACATGCGGAACGAACTTCAGATGGCGGATACCTGATTGGAGGAAATTCAAGAATGGGGAATTATTACAGTTCAGTTTATCTTGTAAAGACTGACAGCAGTGGAAATCTTTTATGGTCAAAGAAGTACAATACTTCTCCCGCCTTTTCGAAATGTTATCTGAATCGTGTATTGGAAACCAATGACCATGGATACATTATTGCAGGAGCAACCAATGCGGATAATCTGGTAATCAATGACGCGCTTTTAATGCGGACCGACAGTGTTGGAAATATTCAATGGATTTATACGTATGGGGAAGGTGGAGATGATCATGCTTATGATATGAAGATTCTGCCAGACGGAACATATCTATTATGTGGAAGCACATCCTCCATTGACATCACGGGTTTGAATGATATGATGATGATGCAGGTGGACGACTCTGGAAATTTGACAGGGAACTGGGCTTGGGGATACCCCGGTCAGGAAGAGGACGCATATTCATTTGTATTGCTTGAAAATAATATGGTTTGCCTGAGTGGCATTACCGATTATTCGCTTACCGGCTGGTTTGATATAGCGGTAGAAATATCTTCCCTTGATCCGTCCGGTAATTGCAATCAATTAGTTCCAAACTTCAGAAGATTGTCAAGTACGATCGACATAATTTCCGGGCCAACCAATTCGGATACACTCAATATTAATGTAGCGGTTTTGCCTTTACCGGAAGGTCAAGGATTTGCAGATACGACCATGTGTACTACCATACTGAATGTTGATGATCATACGCATTCACTTGCCGGTATTGTCTTTCCCAATCCGGTTGCGGGTACATTGTATTATAATTTTGAAAATTCATTTACAAATAATCAGGCTGAGTTTATTATGAGAGATGTTCGGGGAGAAATTGTACTCCGGCAGATCATCACAGGGATTTCCAAAGGAAAAATTCAACTCAAGGGTATTGCTGACGGGATATATTTTGGAGAAATTTCCTGTGGAGGAAATTCATGGCGCGGAAAAATTATCAAAGATGAATAATAAAGCATTGTGGATTGTGGTCTGCAAATACACGTTGGGTGTATAAATAAAAAAGATGCCGGTAATTACCGGCATCTTTTTTTATAGGCAGAAATTATTTTTATTCTCCTGTATCAAATTTAATTCCCTGAGCAAGCGGAAGCTCGGTGCTAAAATTGATCGTATTCGTTTGTCTGCGCATATATATTTTCCAGGAATCGGAACCAGATTCACGACCACCGCCGGTTTCTTTTTCACCACCGAAAGCACCGCCGATTTCAGCACCGGATGTTCCGATGTTTACATTGGCGATTCCACAATCACTGCCTTCATGAGAAAGGAAGCGTTCGGTTTCCAGCATATTTCTTGAGAAGATCGCTGAAGATAAACCTTGTGGAACACCGTTGTGTAATTCAATTGCTTCATCCATGTTTTTGTATTTCATAAGATAGAGCAATGGAGCAAAAGTTTCATGGCAAACAATATCCAGGTTGCCGTTTACTTCAGCGATACAAGGATTCACGTAGCATCCGCTTTCGTAACCATCGCCGGTTACAACACTTCCGCCAAGCAGAATTTTTCCACCTTGTTTTTTTACGTTTTCAATTGCATTCAGGAAATCCTGAACAGCACCTTTGTCGATGAGCGGACCTACCAGGGTTTTTGAATCCAGAGGATGACCAATCGGAATATGTCCGTAGGCCTTTACCAGTTTTGATTTGAAGGTTTCATAAACCGATTCATGAATGATCAAACGACGTGTTGAAGTGCAGCGTTGACCGGCAGTTCCTACAGAACCAAAAAGAACAGCACGCAAAGCCATGTCCAGATCCGCATTTTCAGTAATGATGATCGCGTTGTTTCCACCCAGCTCAAGCAGGCTACGACCCAGACGCTCTCCTACGATTGCACCAACACGTTTTCCAACTCGTGTGGAACCGGTAGCGGAAATAAGTGGAACGCGTTTGTCTGCAAGGAAATTATCACCAACATATTTTGATCCACCGGCAACGAGATTCACAACTCCTTCAGGAACATTATTCTTTTTGAGAACATCAGCAATAATGTTGTGAACCGCGACAGCGCAAAGCATCACTTTGGAACTTGGCTTCCATACAACCACATCACCGCAAACCATTGCAAGCATCGCATTCCATGACCAGACAGCAACAGGGAAGTTGAAGGCTGAAATCACACCGACAATACCAAGCGGATGGTATTGTTCATACATTCTGTGTTTCGGACGTTCGCTGTGCATGGTGAATCCATGGAGCTGACGGGACAGACCCACTGCAAAATCACAGATATCAATCATCTCCTGAACTTCTCCTAAACCTTCCTGATAAATTTTCCCCATCTCATAAGAGACAAGTTTACCGAGAGGTTCTTTGTATTGACGCAGCTGATCACCGATTTGTCGCACTATTTCTCCTCTTTTTGGAGCCGGCATCATCCTCCAGCTTTTGAAAGCGGCTTCAGCGGTTTTTATAATTTTTTCATAATCATCAGCTGTTGCTTGTTTGATTTTACCAATCAAGGCACCATCTGCAGGTGAATAAGATTCGATAATCTCACCTTTTGTATCAAACCATTGGGTTCCTGTGCAGGCACCGGCATTGGTTTCTTTAATCCCCAGAGTTTTCAGGACGTCGGCAATTCCGTATTCATTGGCGACGATAGTATCGGTTTTCATAGATTGAAATTTAGCGGTGCAAAGGTAGCGAAAAGCCTTGAAATTTTATACTTTGCACAGCAAGCCCAGCCTTGTAAAAGGCAATTAAGTACCCGATTCCGGTGCCAAATCCGAGGAAAACACTCATTTCTTTATTGTTTTTATACCTCCTGGGGAGCGCACTTTGCATGTATTTTACAATCTGGTACGTCAATAATCCCGATTCCTATCAATACCTGGCTATCGCCGGGAAATACGCGACACTCAATTGGTCATTAGCACCCAATGCATATTGGAGTCCGCTATTTAGTTGGTTACTTGCCTTACCATTAAGTCTCGGATTGAATGGAATCATTGCCTTGAAATTTACGCAACTGATTATCGGAGGTTTTGCTTTGTATGGATGGTTTTTACTCACACGAAAAACCGGATTGAAAGGATTTCTGTTGGTGTTGGTACAAGGAGGGATAATTCCTTTTGTAATTTCATACGCACAGTTAAATCCTACTGCGGATTTACTATTCCTGACAGTCTTTATTTTTTTAATACTGAATTTGTCTGAAGGCTCGTGGCTTGCTGGTTACGGACCAGCACTTGTTTCGGGTATTTTCGGAGCCTTTTTGTATTATTCCAAAGCATTTGGCTTTCCATTGTTTATTGCCTTAGTTCTGATTTCAGGAATCATTCGTTACTGGTCGACGAAGGATCGCATAATCTGGAAAAAGGCAGGTCTTTCTCTTTTGACTTTTGTTCTTATTTCCGCACCCTGGATAATATTACTCAGTGTGAAATACAATACACTCACTATAAGTAAATCAACCGCCTTCAATTTTACAAAGGAGGTTGCACCAATGCCAGGAGAGGAAGTGCAATTACCGGTATTGACAGGAGGACTGATCGCTCCGCCCGATTCACTTTCAGCAAGCGCATGGGAGTTGCCCGGTGATGTTGTTGAATTGCATCAACTTCATCCATTCAGCAATAAGGAAGATCGGAAACATTGGTTCAGTGTATTGAAAAGAAATGTACTCTCTATTTATTACTTTGATTTTCGAAGACAAGCAGGGGTGTTTTTTTTATTTTTTCTGATTATGTATTTTTTTCAAAAAGGTTACAGAAGTTTAATCAGTAATCGTCTGATGCTTTTTCTGTTTCTTGCTATGCTTTGCATTTATGGTGGTTATAGTGCCATCCTTGTCCATACACGTTATATCTGGGTTTGTACCTGGATCATGTTGTTGATGAGCGCATGGATGGTGCAGGAGATGTCAGTGAAAGGCTCCCGACGAATCTTTTTTCCGGCATTATTCATCATGATGATGCTAGTGGCGATGAAACGTCCGGTTAAAGAAATATTGTTCGGAGAAGATAAAGTAGTATCGGCACTTTGGATAGGAAAGGCGATTGCTCATCCGGCCCAAACAATGGCAATCATGTACAGGGAAGATAATCTACTCAAATCCTTCTGTCAAAAAATGAAGGATGAGAAGTTCTTGTCAGGAAACATGGCATCACTCCGCAATGATTCACCGGATAGAAACTATTACGCATCCTCGCTTTTTGTCGCTTCTTTTTTACCCTTGCATTATTATGGGCAATTGGAGAAGCAAAAAACAATTGAAGAGCAATTTGAAGAATTAAAGAAAAACAATATTCAGTTTTTGTTTTCCTGGGGAAACGAATCGTGGACCGAAGGAGAAAATCTGGGTATTTTTCCTGTTATCGAGGATGAAAATACAGGGATCAGAATTTATAAAATCGAAGACGATCAATTGCTCAATTAATCGTCTTCTAATTTAAGGATGCTTTCCGTTCTGAATGAATTTGATATTTATTTATGATCTTCTGTGTGCAAATGCTTCATGGAGCCTAAGACATAATCGGAAATTTTCGGAAAGTTCTGCTTAACGATTTCGTCTACACGATTTTCGTTGGACGGAAACTGAACAACGGCAACATCTCCATATACCTGGTTGCCTTTTTTGTCGAAGATAGTATAATGTACTTTTATCTCCCGCTGATAAATTTTTAATGCGAGGTTGATGCAATCTTCAAAATGTGTTTTTATATCCACTTCGTTCAGGAAAATAAAATAATCGTTATTGTATTTTTTCGCCAGATCAGGAAGCAAAGCAGGATCACGCACAACGACATTCATGTACTTTTTGTCAATGGGCTTATAGCCTTTTGAATCACTTTTTCTGAACAGTTTCTTAATTAAAAGAGTTGAATCCTTTTGCGGAAATTTAACCGGATAAATGGTATCCTGTTCGAAGGAGAGACTATGATAAATCAGATCCATATCCCGCATATCCTGTTCCACGAAATCCTGTTCAGGCAGGCGGATATCATAAACTTCGGTAAATTGTTGATTCAGGGCCTTTACCAATCCGGCCCGAAATCTGGTGCGCACTTGTCCCTGATCGATTTCCGATTCTTCAGCGATATCGAAATCAGCATCGCTTAAATGCATTGCCGGAATATATGGAATGACAAGAATAGAGCCCTGCTGTTGAGCGGAGGAGTCAGCTACTGTAGCATTTGAATGATTGTAAAAGGCAAGAGCAAAAAACAGGCAAAAGACACTTTTCAGGGAGAATTTTTTCATTCGCTACGAATTGGTTTACGCTCCGAAAATAAAAAGCAAACCCGAATGAATTCCCGGATTCAGGTATTAATATTCACAGTCCGACGTTCGGAACTTAGAAATTCAAATGACCATAAAACTCTGTAAAGCCCTTGTATTAATCAGAGAGGTAAACCGAGTACAAGCTGTTTTCGCTTGGGAGGATGTTTACCAATGATCAGACATCATTAAATGGAGTGTTCAAAGGCATTGAAATACTTTCGTGAAATGTATTCCGGCCCGCTTTCAATGCTTCCGCTATTGCTTTTCCAAATTCCATTGCGGCATCCGGGCCGTTACCTGTTATGATGTTGTCGGCTACTTCAATACTAACCGGATTGTATATTGCACCGGATCGCTTCAGTTCTGTGAAAAAGCTGATTGCGGGAAAAGTGGTCGCTTTTTTACCGGTAAGAATACCTGCATGTGCAAGAACAACGCTTCCGGAGCAGATTCCGCCAATTAATTTTCCTTCTTCAGAGGCTCTTTTAAGAATTAAAAGTAATGGCCGATAATTCCACAGATGAGTTTGAGTTCCGGTACCACCAATAACAATAATTGAACTGTAATCTTCCGGATCTATCTCTGATATTTTAATTGTGGCATTGATTACAGTTCCCTTCATGCCCGTCACTGATTTTACAACAGTACTGGCGATATCGGTTTGAATTCCTTCTGCATTTAAAATTTCCATGGGACGAAGAAGCTCTTCATCACGGAATAATTCGGGGGGGACGATGAATACAACTTTTTTCATGGTTGGGTTTTTAGATGGTGACAACTCATGAAATTAACCTAATATAGAAGTACTTCCAATGATAATGATCAAGTTTTAAGAGATATTCAGAAAAGGGCAACAAAGAGGAAGCTACGGATGTGCTTCTTTTTAAGAAAAATCACGTTCATAAAAGCTAATGTACTGAATAGCGAAAAAAGATATTTATCAAAAGAGCTACTTCAATCCATCTTATTTAACGGTGAAGGGTGACTCATTCAATTACCACAATTTGATTTTCAAATTCCACCTTCGCTCCGGCCTCAAGTTTGTTTCGCCTTCTCAGCTCCACAACTCCATTTACCTTAACAAGCCCTTCATCAATAAGAGCGTTGGCTTCCGCACCGCTTGAACACCAGCCCATCATTTTTAATAAACGATTGAGTGTAATAGTTGTTCCTTTCATTTTGAATGTTTCCATGTGCCGGGCTTATCGTTCAAAAGTAGTAACAATTGCATTATTCCGTACCTTCATCGCATGAATATGGCTGACCCTTATGAAAATTTGCGAAAAGAGCTGAATAAAATCGGTAACTGGCCACAAGTTTACATGTTTAAATTTATCGTGCCGGCAGATAATAAGCGAATCGCGCTCGTTGAATCTAAATTTTCCAATGAATCCGTTATTACAAAAAAAGAATCTGCTAATGGAAAATACATCAGTATTACCATAAAGGAAGTCATGCTTACGGCGGATTCAATTATTGAAAAGTATAAGGAAATGGAGGGAATCGAGGGCCTGATGGCTTTTTAAAAACAAGACTCCCGAAAGATCCGCGTTTTGTTTTTTTTGTGAATTATGCTTTGATTATTTTTCCATCCTCCATTTCGATAGTCCGATGTGTTCGGGCAGCAAATTCATTGTCATGAGTAACAATGAGTAATGTCTGATTGAAAGAGGTTGTGAGGTCCTGAAAAATACCGAAAACGATTTCGCTGTTTTTCTTGTCCAGGTTCCCGGTAGGTTCGTCTCCCATAATGATTAGGGGATCATTGATCAAAGCACGTGCAATCGCGACTCGTTGTTTTTCTCCTCCGGACAATTGATTGGGTCTTTTCAACGCTTCTTTTTCAATTCCCAGAATTTTCAGTTTTTCATAAGCGCGGTGCTCCAGTTCTTTGTCGGAAAATTTACCGAGTTTTTGTCCGGGTAACATAACATTTCTTAAAACAGAAAATTCATTCAATAAATAATGGAATTGAAATACAAAACCAATCTTTTCATTTCGAATCAACGCCAATTCGGATTCTTTTTTAGGACGCATGTTTTCTCCGTCAATGAAGAGAGTTCCCTCGTAGTCCGTATCCATTGTTGAAAGGATATACAACAAAGTGGATTTACCACAACCTGATTTTCCAATCACAGAAACAAACTCCCCTTTATTGATGGTAAAGGAAATATTATTCAGCACCTGAATGGTAGATGGGTCGTGGAAGTACTTGGAAATTCCAACTGCTTCAAGAATTGGCGTGTTCATTTATTTTCCACGAATAATAATAACAGGATCGATTTTGCTGGCTTTTCTTGAGGGAAAATATCCTGCAAAATAAGTTGTGATGATCGAAAACAAAATGCCGATGAGGTAAAACTTTGGGTTGTAATCGACCGGATACGTTTTAATAGTAGGAAGTGCTGTTGTATTGAATGGAATCTGGTCAATGAGCGCGGATAAACCAAAGCCCAAAACCAGTCCAAGCAATCCGCCAAAAATTCCGATCGTCAAAGCAATGTAAATAAAAATTCTGTTTACGTCTTTGCCGGAAAATCCTGTAGCTTTCAGAATCGCGATGGAATCCATTTTTTCATAGATCATCATGTTCAGGATATTGTAGATGCCAAATCCGGCGACAATCAAGAGTGTAATGCCTACAGAGTACGAAATGAGTGTACGAACATAGCTTCCGGTTTCGAATTGCGCATTCGCGGTTTGAATGTCCATCGCTTCGACATCGAATAATTGACGGAATTCTTTTGCAAGCAATGGAGCCGTTTGAATGTCTTTGAGTTTGATTTGTATATCGGTAATGTAATTATTGGAAACCCCCAATAATTTTTGAGTGGTATTAATGGATGCATAACTCTGCACTTTGTCAATATCCGATAACCCTGATTGATAATATCCAACTACTTTTAATTGCATTCGTTCTCCCTGGCTAGTTGTCACATTGATCATGTCCCCGATATTTGCAAGCATTTTATCGGCGGCTCCCTTGCCGAGAATAATGCTGTTGGGTACATTTTTCAAATCAATGTAATTTCCTTTGGTCACATAATCTTTAAAGGTGAACAAGCGGTTTTCCGCCTCCACATCAATTCCGTTTATCACACCGGTTAGTTCAATTGTGGACACTGTATAAAAAACCTGGGCTGTAATTTTTGGTGCAATACCGGAAACACGAGGGTCCTTTTTCAGGGAACTCATAATGGCTGCGTTGTTCCGGATTTCAAGCATTTCTTTTTTAGGCTTGACGGATCGAACGAAGTTGTAATGATTTCGGAAATCAGGAAACAGATCCGCGGGCTGATCTTTTGAAGGTAAAATTTCGTTGTACAAACGAACATGAGCTGTGCGGTTTATCACAAGACCGTCGAGTAAACGATTTAATCCGGACATAAAACTCAGCAATCCAATAAACATCGTAATGCTGAACGTTACCCCGATAGCCGCGACCAAAGTTTGTTTCCAACGGGCAAGCAGGAGAGAGACTGAAATGTCTTTAATCAGCTTAATATTCATTCTGTTGGTTTTAGCAATTCGTCCTCCGGTTTTATGCCTGATATTATTTCAACCTGCTGATAGTCTTTTGCTCCGGTTTTCACTACTGCAGTATCGCCGCTGCTTTTTATAACAAGAGAATCATGCAAAAGAAAGTTTCTCGGCATGAGTAGGGTATTTTCTTTTTGCTGAAGAATAATGTTCGCTTCAAATGTAATGTTCGGGTAAAGGGTCTCCGGCTGGTTACTAAATTCTGCTTCTACAAGGAACGTTTTACTTCTTTCATTCATGTATGGGTATATGCGTGTAACTCTTGAGTCGAATACTTGCCCTTTGTAACTATCCATGGTGACTAGCACTCTTGCACCGGGTTTTATTTTTAATATATCAAATTCATCGACCTGCATTTCCAAAATAAAATGTTTTTTGTCTCCGATGATGGCCAGCGTTGATTGTGGTCCAACAATTTCCCCAACTGATTTTGGCAATGAGTACACTACTCCGTCAATTTCGCTTTTCAGAGTGAAGTCACTTTCAAGTTGATTTGAAATTCTCAGATTATTTCTTGCTTGGGAAGAATTGAAATCCAGCTGCCGTTGCAGGTCTCCTAACTTTACCATTGAGGAATACCATGCCGTTTTGGAGTTTTCGTAGGCAAGTTCTCTTTGTTCCAGTTCAACTTTTGATCCAACTTGTTGTTCCCACAGAGATTTTTGCCGGAAGAACAATACTGAATCGTTCTTCATTTTATTTCTGGCAAGATCTACAAAAAGTTTTGCTTCGTTTAATTTTCCTTCATTTGCTTTCAGATCAGAAAAATGTGCCGCAAGTTCCGCGTTTTCTTTGTTTAATTTTTGAGTTTCACTGGAAATGGAGAGTATGGGTGTCCCAACTTTAACAATGTCGCCTTCTGAAATAAAAATCTGTTTGATGATTCCATTTACAGGTGCAACAGCCTCGTATTGATTTTTACTCTTCAAAATCCCTGAAGCGTATACGGATTCTGTAATTGGACCAATACGTGGATTAATTTTTTCGGTTTTTTTCCCGCATCCTATAAATACAAGTAGCAAAATGTATAAGAAGGCCTTGTTCATATATCAAAGTTAGTATTTAAACGAAAAATCATGATTTATTTTGATCACAACAAAAGATGACAATTGTCATCTTCACGCTTGTGTCCTCAAACAGAACGGGGATTAACAAATTTTAACCTGGGCAATATGTTGCCAACAATATAATTATTGCATTTTAGTTTTTTAAAACGATTCAGAAACAGCCCTGATATGAATGCACATTTATTAAAACCCAACAGTAGTTTGTTATCAAACTATATTGAATATTTTTTATTTCTAAAAAATGATGAAAAAGAAGGGGTTTACAGGACGTTTCCAAATACAAATGTTTGCCTAGCATTGTATAAGGATAGTTCTGTGTTTTGGGACAGAGACGTTAATACTTGCACAATAAAGTCATTAAATTCTCAAATTGGCTCAAGATTGATAGGATTCCATAAAAGACCATTCACCGCAATTTATGAGGGAGATGTTGATCAGGTATGTGTACTCTTTAAAATGGGTGGATTGAATTACTTTTCTAAGATTCCATTGAATGAGATTGATATGAACAGCCATCCTTTTGAACAATTGTTTGGCCGGGAACATTTACATTTTCTTGATATTATATTTTCGGTATCCAATACTATGGACAGGGCTTTTTTAATTGAAGATTTCCTGCTTAAGAGGCTGATCAGTCCGCATTCAAAAACTATCCGCTTTATTCAAGGAATGAAGAGCTTTTTCAATTCGGTTGAGTCACCGGACAGACTGGTTTGGAATCTTGCAAAAAAAAATCATGTTGATGAATCTACTTTGTATAGAAGGTTTCTTTCAATTTATGGCTTGTCACCCCAACTCGTTCTCCAAACCATTCGTTTTAGAATGACATTAAACGAAATGGTTTTAAAAGGAAAGTCTTTTTCTGAAATAGATATATCAGATTCTTTTTTTGATCAAAGCCATTTTATTAAAAGCATCAGGAAATTTACAGGTGAGACCCCAAGAAAACTTATTAAAAAGACATCTGTTGTAGATGGTACTTTCTTATGGATGAAGGAATAATTGTTAATGCATGATTATTACTATTTTATAATTACAGATTCTTATTCCTTTGTTCGAATAATTCATCGATATGAAAGAGTTGTTTCTTTCCCTATATCTGCTTAGCTTGATAACAGGAGTTTCCTCAGGGCAAACCGGATTTGTTGATTCCAAAATAATCCGCAAACATATTGAAATCTTGTCAGGCGCTAGAATGGAGGGACGCCAAACCGCATCAGAGGGCGAAAAAAAAGCAGCGAATTACATACAAAATAAACTGATGGCCTTCGGCATCAAGCCCGCCACTTCGGATGATTTCCGCGTGCCATTTCCGGTCTACAGGGATTCTGTCCTTCAGGCAGCAATAGCAATCAATGATAGTTCATTATCGTTTAATGTGGACTTTGGTGTCTTTACAGATATGAATGATGATTGTGATATTAAATTTTCTGAATTTGTATTTGCAGGTTATGGAATTCACTCGGATAAATACGATGATTATAAAGATCTTGATGTGTCCGGAAGATTGGTTGTAGTGTATGGGGGTGAGCCACGAAAGGATGGTGTTTATGTGATGAGTGCTTCTAAACAGAAAAGTCGTTGGTCATTTCCACCATCAAAAACACAGGCTGCAACAAAGTTAGGAGCTGCAGCATTGTTGATTATTGATGAAAAGAGCAATTTGGCGTTATACAATAGTCCATGCAGTAATTTGATGAATACTCCTTATAAATTTGTAAAAAACGTAAATACCTTTTTTATAACAGAAGACTGTGCCGAAATTTTATTGGGGAAATATTTTAATAAAGTAGTAACAGGGTTAATGAATGATACTTTACCTAAATTAGATCCTGTTGAAACGAATATCGCATTGTCCTATTCACGCAGGAAATTTCGACAGTATGGATTCAATATAATAGGAACACTTGAGGGGACAGATAAAGCAGCTGAGTATGTTCTTGTTAGCGCTCATTATGATCATCTTGGTTTGAAAAAAGATGAAATATTTTATGGAGCCGATGATAATGCAAGTGGTACATCATCATTATTGTGGATAGCAGAAGTATTGGCAGAACGAAAAAGGAACGGGAATGGTCAAAGAAGGAGTATTGTTTTTGCATTCTTCTCAGGCGAAGAGAATGGTTTATGGGGTTCGAAATACTATTCTGATAATCCAATTTATCCATTGGATAAGACCGCAATAAATATTAATATTGATATGATTGGAAGAATTGACAATCAATATCTCAGTGATCCGGACTCAATTTCATATGTCTTTGTCCTGGGCGAGGATATGTTAAGTTCAGAATTAAATCAGATTGTTGAAACAAGCAATAAACAAACTCAATTAAAACTAGACCGACGTTACAATAACCTTAAAGACAAAATGCATTATTTTTACAGAAGTGATCAGTTCAGCTTTGCGAATAAAGGAGTTCCTGTTTTATTTTTTTGTGATGGCGAAAACCCGGATTATCATAAATCAAGCGATACCATGGAGAAAATTAATTTTGAATTAATGAACCGAAGAACACAGCTTGTGCTCAATTCTGTTTTAGAGATAGCAAACAGGGATGAGTTTGTAAGGAGAGATATTCAGGGATTTCCTCTTTTAAAGTGAAGATTGAAATAGGACCTCTAACTTTTCAGTGCGAAGATTTATTTTTTTATTATCCTTTCACACTTTATTTCACTCCCTCGTTTCATAAAAATGTAAGCGCCGCTTTTTATATCAGTAAGGTCCATTTCTATAATGTTTTCTCCAACATTTGAGTGAATCCTGCTTTGAAATACTTCTCTTCCTGACAGATCAAACAGTTGAACCAATTGTTGTTCTTCAACATTAGAAGTGAATCTCACCTGAATTTCATTGTAAACGGGGTTTGGGTAAACCAATATTATTTCAGAATTTTTTTCTGGACCTTCTTCAGTTCCAGCCATTCTTGCACTAATCACATAAACAGAAACAGGAGAAGATGTTGAAAAACAACTTCCTGCATTATAGGCTCTGACCGTATAACTTCCTGCTGTGTTCACAACAATGGAGCGGGAGGTAGCACCGGTTGACCAAAGATATCCTCCGGCAAGAGTACTTGTGAGTGTAACACTCTGGCCAGATGTAATGACCGTTGAGCCGCTTGCGGAGATTACAGGTACAGCCGGAGGAGTGCAACCATTTGCAATGATGGCAACAGGAATTGAGGATGCGGGACATCCGTTCGCGGCTGTGACAGTCACAACATAACTTCCCTGCATGTTCACTGTAATACTACGAGTGGTTTGGGTGGTGGACCACAGATATGCATTTGCGGAAGTTGAAGTTAAGGCAACACTAGGATGCGATGATGTGAGTGTTGCCGAGCCATTCAAAGAAATTACAGGCCTGTTTGGTGCAGTTAAAACGGATATTGTTTTATTCGCCGATGTCGCAAAACATGCAGGACCGCCATATGCTCGGACTGAATATGTACCGGCTCCGGCAACAACTATAGATCGGGTTGTCGCGCCGTTTGACCAGAGATAACCGGCAGAAGCTGAGCTGGTCAAGGTCACGGGTCTGCCCGGACAAATGTTTAAGGGGCCGCTTGCTGTTACAGTTGGTATTGGTGGCATTGTAGTAACACTGACAACTGTTGCAGCTGAATTTTGAGAACAACCATTCGCTGTAGTTCGTACAGAATAATTTCCACTAGCGTTTACTGTGATGGACTGGGTGGTTTGTCCATTCGACCAAAGGTAAGCGCTTGAACTGCTGCTCGACAATACAACATTACCTCCGGTACAAAACGCAACAGGACCACTTGCTGAAATGGTTGGTACAGGACCGCCGCTTGTCACATTTACTGTTACTACAGGTGATGTAGCGCTGTTACCGCTTGCTCCTGTTACGGTTACAGAATAGTTACCTGAATTCGTTACAACAATGGAATTGGTTGTCTGACCCCCCGGACTCCATAAATAATTAGCACCTGCGCTTGCAGTAAGTGTTACACTTCCTCCTGAACAAAAACTCAAAGGTCCACTGCTA
This sequence comes from uncultured Flavobacteriales bacterium, assembly GCA_964391495.1. GTDB lineage: Bacteria > Bacteroidota > Bacteroidia > AKYH767-A > 2013-40CM-41-45 > JADKJP01. The sequence goes on from CAYMMN010000010.1 coordinate 17,682, forward strand.
CTGATGGAAGCATTAGCCAGTGAAGTTTTCGGCATGAGTGAATACAGAAACCACTGGTATCCCTGCAAGCTGATATTTTGTTTGATGGCAGCGGGCTCCAGTTTGAAAAGCGATTCGAATGTTTGATAGGGCTGAGTGATTGGGTGTGTGTCCAACCAGGGACCCATAAAAGCTGGTTCACTGGAAAAGATCGGCATGACTTGTATCGGTTTGTTCGCGCTTGCAATGTCATAAATACGGGTCTGAGCGTATTGGTAAACATCAATATCACTTGTGCGGTATGCATGAAGTAAAATTCTATCAGCTGATGCTACTAGTTTTTGCATTTGTCCCTGTGTAGGCCATCCGAGATAAATCTCATTGAGAAGAGAATAAACATTACTGAGGGAATCAATTTTTTGAAATTGCTGCAATGCAAATGCAAAAGCGCCGGCAGTGTCCACTGTGAATCCGTTTGGTGTGAGGTAATTCGGTCCATAATAAGCAGTAATACTGGAGGTCAGCCAAAATTCAAATTCATAATTGAGCACATCAAATTTTTCACTTGCGAGACTTCTGCCATTGTTATAAGGAATGATATAATTTTTAAAGAAATTATATGTTTCTCCTGCCGCTCCAACCTGAATTACACCATATTGTGTTTTGGCACGTGAAATAAAAGATGCCAGCGCATTTTTTTGCGTATAAGACCAGTTGAGTAAATTGAGATCGTAAATGGTAATGTAATTGATGTTATTTGAGGAGCAGTAGTAAAGAATTTTATTTTCCTGTACAGAATCTCCGATCCATGTATTTACAAAATTTACATACATGCCGCGTATAGGAGGAACTTGTGCATTTGATGCCGAAGTAAAAATGAACAGGCATAGGAGTGTCAGGAGTGTGAGTTTCTTCATCAAGATTTTATTTTTTTAATATGCTGAAGTTTTATTTCTTCAACAGATTATTCTTTTCCCGGAACAATCATTTGTGTTTTGAAAAATCGTGAAGTGAATCTAATATAAAGAGGCAAGTGCTTGCATATTTATTAACAAGCAGTCAGATTCATATACCAAACAGTTTTGCTAAGTGATCACTATTGGTGCGCCTTGCAAAGGCTGTTATTATGTTCAATGGAAATCAGGCCACACTTATTAACAAAAAGTAAATCAGGATACTGTTAAAATCTGATAATAAATCAGTTTTGCAACTGAACGCTTTACTTTAATGATGAAAGTTTTGATTGGGAACACTTCCGGTATAAAATTTTGTTTTGAGAAAAGTCCTGAATCAAAACTCAAACAATAACAGAGTACATTCCGAATTGGTTTTCGGAATGAGGGAAAAGCGTACTGAAAATTAATTAATGTTTCTTATGCTGTTGTTGAATGATAGAATCGACTTGTGGAAGTAAGTCTTCAGCATCAATATGTGTCGATCCGCGATGACATGTAAAGCACATGACGGTTTTTAAAGTATCAGCCTGTGTACTGTGCTCGGGATTAAAATAATTTGCGTTGAGATAAGCGGTCATCCTCATCATGTTGCGTGCTACTTCCTTTTCAGGTTTTGCATCGCTAGCGAAATCAAGATGGCGCCCTTTGCTTGTATCCGGATCCATGGCATGACAGAAGCTGCATTTTACACCAAGCGAAGTTTTGAAATGATCCATTACAGAATCCAGTTGTTCTTCAGTAATATTTGCCGGTAGAACTTTGAGATTTCCGGAATCCGTTGCTTTTTCGGCAACAGGTGTAAATGCAAAACTGAGACAAAGAGCGGAAACAATAAGCAGGGTCGTAACGAAGGTGCGCATGCGGGTTAATTGAGTCTAAGTGAATAGTAAATGGTAAATAGTAAGTATTCCGAAACAAAGTAATCAAATTAATTTGAAATGAAAAATACGCAGTTTAAGGGGTGAAATTTCTTCACCCTTTACTCTTCACCATTCACAAATAAAATCAGCTGAGGAAGTGTTTCCAGATATCGTTCCCGATGGTGAATACCATCAGGGAAAGTAAAATGATCATACCTGCAATCTGAGCACGCTCAAGGAATTTGTCACTGAGTTTCCGTCGGGTAACAACTTCAATGGTGAGAAACAATACGTGACCACCATCAAGAGCAGGGATCGGCAGAATGTTCATGAATGCAAGAATCATGGATAACAATCCGGTGATTGCCCAAAATCGTTTCCAGTCCCAAATGCCTCCATAAATGGTGGCAATTCCTATTGGCCCCTGAAGGGAATCACTTGCTTTTTCTTTTCCTGCAAAAATTTGCTTCAGGCCTTTAATGTTGGAGGTAATTGCTTCCATTGCATCCGAAGTCCCAAAGCTGATCGCATTTCCCAAAGAGTAGTCCGTTAATGGATAGGAACCAAAATCGCTGTGGTAAGTGATACCAATCATTCCGGAATCATTCACCACAGGCTGTATCATTAGTGTATCCTGCCCACGAAGCACTTTCATGGTGATGGGCTTTGATTTATTTTCATTGATCATTTTACGACAACTTTCCATCGAGAAAGTCCGCATACCATTTACAGCGTAAATGTGGTCTCCTTTCATCAGTCCTGCGACCTCCGCTGGTTTACCTTGAATAATACTGTCCACAAGAAGGTTTGCCTGAAAAGGAATAATAAAATTCCCCTTACCAACTTGCATGGTCTGTTTGTAGAAATTATCAGGGACACTGATTTCATGGGTTCTGCCATCTCGTTCAACGGTGAGTTTTGCACCGAAGAGTACTCGGGAGGAAAGTAATTCTTCAAAGCGCACCAGTGGTTTCCCGTCAATGGCCACAATTTTGTCGCCGGACTGTAAACCAATTTTCTGTGCCAGATCAAAGG
>CAYMMN010000011.1:0-20135 GCA_964391495.1 uncultured Flavobacteriales bacterium
CACCGGAATTAATGGTGAAACAAGTTTGTGATCCGGCACAAACAGTCATAGCGAAAGAATTTGTTCCGTTAATGCCGGTAAGTGTTGGAAGAATATTGTTGCAGTCTGTTACTGTTACTTGAATGTCGCGTTCAACACTTCCGATCAGTACACCGTTCCTGAATTCCTGAACCAACACAGCCATGACTGTTACTTCAAGATTTGTTGGCGTCATACAGATATCCCCGGTTTGCGGATTAAAACTTACAGCCGGATTGGATGAAAGTGGTGATGTAGCGGAGAACGGAGGAATATAACTGACGGACAACCCAGCAGAGTCGTATGGAGTGATCATTGAATAAACAAGAGAATCTCCATCTGTATCAAATCCACCATGGTTGTAACAAAATTGTTGGCCAAGACAAGCGAATGGAACCGGTTTGTTGGAAAACACGGGAGAGTTATTGCACGGAGTAATTGTATTGTTTAGTGTTGCATAAATGTACATCAGTGTATTTCCCGGATTGTTGATGTTCGTAATAGCCCAGTTTCTGCAGCACAAATTGAAGCTAAACTTCCAGTCGGCACATGGCCCGGGAAGATTAATTATTCCCTGATAAACATATTCCTGAATTCCCGTAAAATCACCACCGTTGCAAGTGGTGGTATCGTTTCTGCAGATTGGACTGATTTCCTGGCCAGTTCCCGGTATCTGATAAATTGTGAGTGTATCATCACCGTAACAGGAGGATTCAAAATGAATTAATGCAGCAGTATCTGCTTCAACCCCCGCACAGTCCCGATAAAATGAAAGAGTAATTTCATAACTGTTTCCACCAAGGCATCGGTATGTAAGATCCGAACCCATGGAATGGCTTGCCTGCACTTTTTCTGTGTTGCACAAAGCAAGGATCAGAAAAAATGCAATACAGAAAGACTTCGATAAATTACAATACATCAGGGAAGGCGGACCAAAAGGGGCATTAATTTACAAGAAATCAGGTAAATAAGTACGCAACTTAGGCCAATTTTCTGTTTGAAACATGAAAAGCTCGGTAAATGCCTCTATTCTTGCGGTATTCTGAATGTAAATGGCACAAAACACTGCTAAAATAGCTACTTATATGCGGTTAGTGCTCTGACTTTGATTGTGTTTATTCGCACTATAACACGTAGTCTTTTCTACTAACTATAAACACAAAACCGGATGTCATTCGTCAAAATAATGATTCATGCTGTCTGGGGAACAAAGAACAGATATCCATTTCTCACCAAAGAAATCCGTGAAAAGGTGATTCAGCACATCAAACAGAATGCTAAGACCAAAGGAATTTATATAGACAGGTTGAATGGACATACAGAACATATGCACTGTTTGATAAGCCTGAATGCAGATATGAGTATTGCCAAGGCAATGCAATTGATAAAAGGAGAATCCGCATTTTGGATTAACAAAGAAAAGATGACAAAACGAAAATTCGAATGGGCTAATGAATACTATGCGGCATCTGTGAGTGAGTCTGTTCTTGGCAAAGTTCGAGCGTATATCGACAACCAGGAGGAGCATCACAAAAAGAAAACTTTCGAGCAGGAGCACGAGGAGTTCATCAGCAAATACGACATCAAAACTCAGGGCTTTAGCCCGAACCCTCACCCCAGCCTTTAGGCTGGGGGTGAGGAAGAACTCTTCGTAAGCCCGGTCCCTCCTCGGGCTTTAGCCCAAACCCTCACCCCAGCCTTTAGGCTGGGGGTGAGGAAGAACTCTTCGTAAGCCCGGTCCCTCCTCGGGCTTTAGCCCGAACCCTCGCCCCCTCCTCACCTCAGCCTTCAGGCAGGGGACTAGGAAGAACTCTCAAGAACTCTTTTTCTTCCCTGGCTTCAGCCCGCACTCTCGCCCCCTCCTCACCCCAGCCTTCAGGCTGGGGACGAAGAAGAACCCTTCGGAACCCCAGTACCCTCGGGCTTTAGCCCTAACGGACCCCGGAAATCACGGAAGTATAATCTGCTCCAGCAACCAATTCTTATCCGATATATTCTGCTGCGATAAAATTTCCTTTTTCACGAGCGTTAATTTTTTCACATTATTCCCGGCCCTGAAAATTTTCAAAGCGTATCGTATAAAATTGAGATAAATTTCTTTTTGGTAATCGGATACAAGTTTATTTCTACGGATGAAAATTTTGAATGCGGAAATATGATGCAGCAATGTTTCCGTATCATCCGTTTCAAAATAAACTTTAAGTAGAATAGAACGTGCGTCCAGTTGATAATATAAATCAGTGAATTCAACTGCCTGCAGTAGTTTTAAAGTTTGTCTGAAATTTTTCTGATAATAACAGAGCATTGCCGAATTATAGGTGAACGCGTTTGCTCTTTCTTCTGTCGGCAGATAGTTCAAATATTTATGAATAAACTCCTGAATCCATTTTTCTTCTTGTAGCCTGAGTCCGAGAGTGACGATGTTCTTATATTCCCAGGGAGAGAACTCTCCTTTCTTCATCATCCTTCGGTTACGCAGAATGGTTTTATAAATATCAAAGAGCACTTTTCTGTATCCGTCATTGCCTTTATTAATCATCCGGATACAGAAGTTCTTTACATACTGATAAGTGTTGTTGAGATCATCAATTGGAAATTTAGAATTAGATTCATGGATGAGCTGAACCACGCGATGAAAGTGAGCTTCACTTTCTTTTTCAGTGTGCGTGAGCATCATTAGTATTCCATAATATACTTCTATCAAGGGGGATTTGAAAAAATTATTTTGAACGATCAGTTCACAAATATCTTTAATGAGAAACATATTCGTTTCAGTGTTGAATACATTTCGCAGGTTGATCAACTCGCATTGAAGTTGCAATTTTCGGAGAAAATAAAAGTGATCAAGGTGGCTCAGGATACTGAGGTAATCGGCCTGGCGCACACGAGCAGCTGAATATTTATGATCAAGTTCGGCACTTTGATACTGATACATGTAATAGGATACGCTTTCCAGTTTATCCAATTGATGAAAACGAAATTTAGCAAACGAATGTGCTTTGGTCGCATGTCTTTCCGCAAGTGATCTTCGAAGCAACAAAAGGTATTGCTGCGGATTGTTTTCCAGTTCACGTAAAGCAAGGAATTTCTCCAGGTGACCCGACAAATAAGAAAACAGATAGCGTAGTTGCTTGTCGTCGTAACGTTTTCCCGGGAATAATTTTTTAAATAAATTCTTTTTATCACCAAGGAGCAGTGATTTTTCAGGATCGCTAAGCAGATCAAATAATGCAGAAACGCGACTGTTTGTATTGTAAAATGGAGTTGAAAGGAACTCCCTGAAAGCAGCTTCTTCCTGGGGTTTTAATACACCCAATAATTCATGTACCTTGATGGTTCGCATGGGTAAAATCAGAATTATTAATCGTGTTTTAAAAAGTGTGCCTGACAAAGTACAAAAAAAATGATAAAAAATATGAAGGTATGCCTTAAAATGTTTAAATTAATGTAAATTCAGGTTCTGACAAACTCAAATATTTGTATTTTTATTTAAAGCACATCCCCATTACGTTTGTATCGTGAAATTGTATCCACAATGTCCGTTCTAACGCAGAAGACTATGAAAACGATCAATCAAATTTATCTGAGGCTTTTCGCCCTGTTGATGCTCTCTCCTTTATTAGGCTTTTCCGCCGACTATTATTGGGTTGGTGGTTCCGGCAATTGGAGTGATTATGCAAATCATTGGGCTACCAGCAGTGGAGGCTCCAGTTTCCACGCTTCTATTCCGACACTCAATGACAATGTATTTGTCGACAATAACTCTTTTACAGCAACCGGTCAGACGCTGCTACTGGATTCTACTTTTTACTATTGTAAAAGTATGGACTGGACTGGCGTTCAATTTACTCCTGAATTGCAGGGTAACGGAGCAATACTATATATATATGGGTCATTGATCCTTGATCCGAATATGACAATCAGCCAAACTGATCTGGTATTTCGTGCGAATGGTCCGGGAAACATTGTGACCACTTCAAATCATGTGCTCGAAAGAATTTATTTCCAGGGATCCGGTAGTTATTCATTAGGGGATGAACTCAATTGTTTGCAGGATATTAATCTGGAATCAGGAAGCCTGGATGCCAATTCATTTGATATCACCTGTCGTTCGATTATTTCAGAAATTGGAAGTACTCTCACCACCGGTGATATCAACCTTAACATGAACGGGCGGTGGAACGATGCAAGTACCACAAGAAAAGTTGAACTGAAGGGTACCGTGTTAAACACTTCTTCTACCAATCTGTTCTTTCATTGCAATATCGGTTCTGTTATCGGATACCCTAATCCGGTTATCGTTGATTCCATCACTTTTACAAATACCGGCTCCGTTCAATTTGCAACCGCGAATTATTTATACCTCCCCGGGAGTTGTAATGTCTATCAAAGTATTATTGGACGAGGCGATTTTGGTTCAGGTAGTGACACCTATCTTACCGGATGTACTTTCGATACTCTTCAGGGTAAAAACTTTGTATTCAATGGTGATACAACAACAATCACTGTGAATAATTTATTTGAATTGCGTTCCGACTGTAATGGCCTTGGCGAAATGCGTTCGTTCAATTCACCTTCCGGTTACGGTGTGCTGAATGTACCTTCCGGCAACGTGGTGGTGAACTGGGTAAAAATGTCAGGAATTCATACTGCCGGTGGCGCGACATTTACCGCAAACAATGTGATTGATAATGGGAATAATTCGGGCTGGACGCTTAATACGCTTACTTCAAGAAATATGTATTGGATTGGTGGAAGCGGTAACTGGAACGACCCGAGTCATTGGTCTTTGACCAGCGGCGGTGGAACTGCCGGTTGCAGTCCTACACAACTTGATAATGTATTCTTCGATAACAATTCTTTTATCGGAAACGATACCATTAGTACAAATGAATATGATTATGCAGTGAATTCACTCACATTTTCAGGCTTGACAACAAGTCCGCTTCTACAGGCAACATTCATTTCTGTGCACGGTTCATTGACGCTTGATCCTTTGGTCAGAAGTAGTGTGATCAGTTATCGATTCCTTTCCGATCTGCCTGGTCAAACTATTACCACCTCCGGGGTTGCATTGAATTACGTTGATTTCATCGGAACCGGAAGTTATCAATTGCAGGATTCTCTTTTTGCAGTAGAAATTTTCCTTGAATCCGGATCACTTGATATGAATGGATATCAGATGGATGCTGATATTATCAATACATACACAGGCACAACCTTGGATGCGACAAGCGCAACACTTTCTTCAAAAGAACTTACGTTGAATGGTACAGTAGCCGGTTCCGCTTTTGCCCGCCTCCTGTTCGACAGACATAATGCGGTATTATTTGAGCCCGGAAATTTTGAAAGTATTGCATTCATGTATGAGGGTACAATCCTTTCGCCGGTAAGTAGTCACTCTATTGCTTCATTCGGCACCCTTGAAATTGACAGCAGCTGTACATTTGTTTTAGCAGATTTTCATGGCCAAACCACCTTGCATGCCGACATGTCTATTGACTCTTTGAGTTTGTTCAATTCCGGTTTCGCGTTGAATCTGGATTCCGGAACAACACTCAGTATAGCAAATACCATTGTGACCTATGCGAATTGTAATTCACTCATCAGCATTCGTTCTTCCAGCTCAGGAGATATGGCGAACCTCTCGTCTCCTTCTGGTAACCATATTCTGGATTATGTACAAATCAGGGATATCAATGCAACGGGTGGAGCAACCTTCACCGCTAACAACAGTGTTGATGCCGGAAATAATAGTGGATGGACGATCAATTCATCAGCTCCACGAATGGTGTATTGGGTTGGTGGAAATGGAAACTGGAGCGACCCGATTCATTGGTCACTGAGCAGTGGAGGAAGTGGCGGAGCTTGTGCGCCAACCGCAGTAGATATTGTTATTGTGGATCAGAATTCCTCACTTTCAGGTGGAACATTGACAATGGATGTTTCCAATGCATCTGCATCCATCGTTAATTTTCAAAATGCTGGCGCAAATGTGACTGTAGCAGGAGATAATTTGAGTGTTTTCAATTCAATTTATCTTGCTCCTTCCATGAATTGGAGCCTGACTACATTGTACCTCAATCCTTCAAATACCGGTGGATTTATTCAAACTGATGGAACAGCATTGAATTATATTGTTGTAGATGGAACAGGAACAATTCAACAAAATGATCCGACCTATGCGACAGAACTGAATTTACGTTCAGGAAGTTTTGATGTAAATGGTTTTGATTTGAGTGCATCCAGCATTCATAGTGCTCCGGGAACCAACTTCCTCAGTGGCCCGGTTACACTTACGGTTGCAAATTTTTACATTCAGGGATCAATTAGTAATACCAGTTCAACAGATGTGGTTTGCCAGTTGTTCCCACCACCTCATAATATTAATGGTTTTCTTCTTTTCAGATGCTCCGGAACTTTCCGTGATATTACCATTATGAATGATGGACTTTCGTTTCTAATGACAGATGTGAATTGCAGAGTATTAACTGCCTATGGCGACATGAGTTACTCCGGATACGCTTCAATTGATACAATTCAAAAAGTTGTTGCCTTCGGTAATCTGACTTTTCAGTTCGCATATGTTGATACATTGTTTCTCAACAATCCGGGAAAGACTGTAAATATGGCTTATTCTGTAACAATCGGTAGTGAACTGATTGCGAACGGCACTCCCGCATTTCCTGTCCTGATTCAGGGAGGAAATTCGATGAACCTGATCAAATCATCCGGACAAGTGTGTCTCAGTGACGTGATCTTAAGCAATGTTCCTGCAAGTGGAGGTGCACAGTTTTATGCCGGACAAGGTTGCGTGGACCTTGGCGGAAATACAGGCTGGCAATTTACTTCGTGCACAGTTGTTTCGGATGTATGGCCTGGTGATGCCAATTACGATTTAGATTGTAACAATCTGGATATTCTCAACATTGGTATTGCATTTGGTGAAACAGGACCTGTTCGTAGTGGTGCATCACTCACATGGGCGGCTCAACCTGCAAATGATTTCGGCAATTGGTTCAGTAGTGCTGTCAACATGAAACATGCGGATTGTGATGGGAATGGCGTAGTAGACTATTCGGATACCCTTGCCGTGAATCAGAATTATAGCCTGAATCATCCTGCACGGCTTAGTAATCTTCCCAATCACATTAATTCAGTATTACCTCCTTTGACCTTGGTGGCATCTCCGGATACGGTGGCTCCCTCCGCTACTGTATTCGTTGATGTCCAGCTTGGCGAACAAAATCTACCGGTAGATAGTTTGTACGGTATCGCGTTCAGCGTCTTTTATGATCCTTCCTTGATTAATGGAAGCTCTCTCCATGCGGATTTTACAGGATCGTGGCTTGGTACAATTGGTACTGATATGATCGGATTTGTAAAAAATAATATTGCAGAAGGCCGCGTAGATTTTGCATTATGCAGAACGGATCATCAAAATATTTATGGAGGATTCGGGCATCTTGTATTGTTCGATGTAGTGGTGGTAGACAATATTTCCACCATCAGTGATGCATTGTTCAGTATTTCAAATGTAACAGCGCTTACCTATACTCAATATTCAATGGCGATCGGAAGGCTGAATGATACCATTACCGTGAACCCATTATTAGGCGTTCCTGGGGTTAAAAATGCTACGGCGCAGTTCTTCATTTTCCCTAACCCGGCAAAAGATAAAGTAACTGTACTTGCGCACGATGCCAATCTGAAAATGGTAAAAGTCTACGACATGCAAGGTAGAGAAGTGATTTCATCAAATCCGGGAGTGAATGAATTCACACTTGAACTAGGCGAACTTAGTTCCGGGATTTATGAAATCCGTTGCATTACTGATCAGGGAGATTATCATTCCAGATTACAGGTGAACGGCCGATGAAAGTGTTCATGTTGTTTTTTGTTTTCCAAAAAAAGAAAGCCGTGCAATTGCACGGCTTTCTTTTTTAAGTATTCTAAAATCAACAATCTAAAATCAGAAATCTAAAAGGTCTATCTTCCTTTTTCATTACTGGTCTTCTCATCAAATGTGATATCAAGGGCGGTGCCTTTCATTTTTTCAATTGAGTTTTCTGTGAATGTGTCATTCCAGCGAATTAACATTTCAACTTTTTGCATGTCATTTGCGGCGCCTCCGGGCATACGATCCCATTTTGCAAGAAATGCTACTGTTTCTCCCTTGTTCACCAAAATGGGTTTTGCAGTCGAGAGAATGGTAGCATAATCGTTTCCATCAGGCATTTTTACAGAAATTCTGGAAGGATAGATCACTCCAATCTGTTCACCGGAATATGTACATTTAAATTTTACAAATGTCTTGTCCGTTTCCTTTTCAACTTTATCCATACTGACATCAAATTTGCCAACTGTCAATTGGTTCTGAGTGGCAGGTAATTTAAAATCACTCGCAGGAATTCCTTTCTTGGAGGCAGGAATTCGATACAAGCCTTCAATCTGGAATGAATAATTTTTAATTTTATTATATCCGGGACCTTTTAGATTAATGACGCGTGTTGCAGTTCCAAAAGGTTCTACTTCTACCCATTTCTCTGTCGGAGCACTTTCTTTGCCATCAATGACGAATTTGCTTTCTTCAGGTTTGTATAGTAAAAAATCGCCTGATTTATTTGTCAAACGAATTTTAAATTTTATTTCAGCATCTGTCGATACTGCATCCACAATGGTGATATTCAATGCATCTGTTTCATATTTTGTACCATTGTAGTAAATTTTGTCATACTTGATTTCTTTCGAATTCTTTTGAGAGAATACGCTCCCGCTGCTCAAACACAAGAGGGCAATGATAAGGTGTTTCATAAATGATCAGGTTTGGTTTGATACAAAAGTATCAATTTTTAAAATAATGGATTAATGAGTGGTGTAAAGGAAATATCTGCCGGAAAAGCATAGATCGCAATCCGAAGGCTAATGAATTTTCAATATTCAATCTGCAGTGTTCTCAAAATAAGCTCAGGATGGTTTGTGAACCGGTACAGTAAGAACAATTTGAGTACCATCACCGGAATCGATTTGTAAGTCTCCTCCCATCATCATGGCACGTTCCTGCATTCCCATCAGGCCAAGGGTCTTGATTGTTTTCAATTTATTTGTATCGAATCCCTGACCATTATCTCTTACAGATAATGTAATGGTTCCGTTCATTTGTAGAAGGGAGCTTTTGACTTTTGTAGCACCGGAATGTCGCGCAATATTTGTGAGTGATTCCTGAAAAACTCTGAATATGCCGGTGGCCATGGATTTGTCATAGCCATCTTCTCCGATACTTGTAGAAAAATCTGTTTTGATACCAGTACGTTTTTCAAATTCCTGACTTTGCCACTCCAATGCGGCAATCAATCCCAGGTCGTCAAGGATGCCGGGTCGAAGGTCGGTTGAAATGCGGCGAACGGATTTCACTGTATCATCAATAAGTGAAATCATATTCTGCACCTTGTCATGAATTTGCTTATCTGTACCTGGAAGTTTACGTCGTAGCCATGACAAATCAATTTTCAAACTGGTAAGTTGTTGGCCAAGTTCATCGTGAATTTCTCTGGCTATCAATGTTCTCTCATCTTCACGAATATTTAATAAATGGGAAGAAAGTAGTCTCAATCGCTCATTCATGAGAATCATTTCCTGTTCTGCGCTTTTGTTTGCAGTAATGTCTCTTGAAATAGCCAGGGCAGAAGTGATTTCTCCTGTAGAATTACGCAGTGGAACTACATGTGATTCCACCCATTTACGATTACCACGCAGGGTAGTAATTTCAAATTCCTGTTTAAAGGACTGTCCGGAAAAGACCCGCTCAGAACTTTCTGCATAGGCCTTTCTGTATTTTTCATCAATAATATTCAGGACTTGTTTGCCAACAACTTGTGATGCATTTTTGGCTTCAACCATTTCGATTCCGGCCGGATTCATTTCAAGAATGATTCCATTGATATCTGTAGTTTTGATGCATTCCGGTTCAGATTGAACAATGGTGCGTAAACGATTTTCACTTTCAGCAAGATCTGTTTCATATTTCTTCAATCCGGTCAGATCCATTGCGGTACCAATCATTTTTTCAGGTTCTCCGTTTTCATTCCGAAGAATATATGCCCTGTCAAGATAAATACCATAGCTTCCATCCGAACACCTGCCCCTGAATTCATCCGACCAAAAAGGACTATCAGATTTTAATATATTCGTTAATCCATTCATGACCCTGGCCCTGTCATCCGGGTGGATCATGCTTTCAAAGGTTTCCGCATTAACCGCAAATGCTCCTGGTTTGTATTTCAGCATCGCATACAGATGATCACTCCACCATGCTTCCCCGGTTTTCAAATTTGCTTCCCAAACCCCATCGTTCGTGGCTTTCAAGACGTAATTGAAACGTTCGTTTGATTTCCGGATCTCATTTTCACTACGGATTTTTTCACTGATGTTTTTTATGGTGAATATAATCCGGCCATCCGGTAATTTTGTTCCGGCAACCTCAACAGGTACAATGGTGCCGTCATGGCAAATGAGATTTTTTAATGTGAGCCCGGTGGTTCCATTGCGGAAAATGTCGAACCAGATTTTCTTTTGTTCATCCGTACAATCAAAAAGTTGCATGATGTTAAAGCCCTTCAAAACGGATTCGGAATAACCCAACAAACTTGTCGCACTTCGATTCACTTCCAGATTTTTTCCGTTCTCGTCCACAATAAAAATTGCATTCTCGGAACTCTCCACCAATGCCCCGAATCGTTGTTCACTGCTTTTTAATTTTTGTTTTGCAAGAATTTCTTCTGTTACATCAATGGAGAGTACCAGACGAATCCTTCTCTCGTGCGGCACAACTGTATGATAATATATTTCCGCGTAAATAATAGATCCGTCTTTTTTCCGATGCTTCCATACACCACTGTAACTGTCCTTTTCACTTGTTGTCTTTACGTGTTGCTTGAAATTCTCCCATTCTTCTTCCGGACGAATGTGAAATGAAGTCATTGATAAAAATTCCTCCCGGGTATATCCATAGTGATTAACGGCGGCTTGATTGACATCAATAAAATTTAAACTTTCGATATCTACCGCCCACATTGGAATGGGGTTCTTATCAAAAAGAATCTGATATTTTTTATCCGTCTCAAAAACAGGATTCCAGACCTTTTTCTGATCTGTTATTTCCTTTACAATTAAAGTTGTTCCCGTTGGGGAAGGATAAATTGAAAAGTGATACCACTTATTGTATGTTGGATAATAGTCTTCCAGAAAGTGCGCTTTCTGTGTATCCTGTGCTTTGTGGATAGCTCTGTAAAATTCCTGGTTCTCGATCAATTGAAACTCATCAAGAATATTCTTTCCAAGAATGTCTAAATTATATCTTGAAAGAACAGAAATTGCAGTTGGATTGAGATAAGTGCACACACCTTTGGTGTCAAGTGCCACAACCCCGTCCACTATTCTGTTCATCAATTCTTCAAAGCCGATGATTCCTTCCGGTGGATTGAGCGCAAAATTCATAGTCATGTGAATTAACGTTGTGGAAATCGATTATTGTGTTTATTTCGACCACAAATGCTAAATCAAAATTGGGGGAGAACTTCAATCTTTAATGAAAGGCATTTGATTGAATCATACCCACCAGAACTGACGAGGGGTTCGCATTCGGTATCAACAGACTAAAGATAGCAAACCTTTTAGAAAATAAAATACAAAAAACCTCACGAAAAAGGGTGGTTTTACAAACCATTTATGCGATACATAAAGGATTTGGTTTTCCCTTAATTGCTGATTCCTAAATATTTGCTTAATGCCCGGCTGATACCTGCTGATCAAAATCCATTCCCTGTGCTTTGAGAATTTTTTTCGTGCGCAGTGCATGCCATACCATATAAACAAAGCAAATCAAAGGAACGACGTAGCTGAAATGTGTGTAGCTGAGTCCGCCTATTCCTCCCGGGCTGATTTTATCAAAATCACAAATAACTCCCTGTGCAGGCGGAATGATCGCTCCACCAAGAATCATCATGATTAAAAATGCGGAGCCCTGACTGGTATATTTTCCAAGTCCTGCGATGGCCAGAGCAAAAATGCATGGCCACATAACTGAACAGCATAGACCTCCACTGATGAAAGCAAATGTACTTACCTGCCCCTCGGTCATCAGACCAATCAGCATCGCGATCGATCCAAATGCCGCCATTGTAAACAACATGCGCGCAGGACGTTCATTCGCATAGAAAAATGCCGCGATCAAAAAGAGTACACAAATAATATAGATATAAAGATTTGTAACATCGTTTCCTCGGAGATAATTCACAAATAAAATAATCGCGAAGGCGATCAAAGGAACAACCGCGGTAAGAATTTGTTTGGTTGATTTTTTCAAATTAAAAACCGCGACAGCTCCAGTCCAGCGTCCAATCATTAAACTTCCCCAGTAGAGAGAAATAAACTGGGAAATAAATTTCGCGTCCAGTCCTCCAAATTCCGGCTGACGCAATAAGGCACCCATGTTGCTTTGAACAGTTACTTCCATTCCGACATACACGAAAATCGCGATCATGCCAAGTACGAGTTGAGGGTACTGCATCGCGCCCCAGCCTTTGGGATTTTTTTGTGCAGCGATAAGAGCGTAAAACAATAAACCAAGAATGATGACAAGCGAGCCCAATACCAGAAATATTTTTTCATTTTCACCAAACATGGTATTGAAAAACAACAGCACAATGGTTGGAACAGCGATCATGAAGAGTAAAGACATCGCTTTTGAACTGTTTTCAACATGTTCTTCAAGCCGGATAGTGGGAAGTTTTTTGGAGGTGAGAAAGAAAAACGCGACAAGAAAAAATAGTCCGCCAAGAATCAGGTATACCGTGCGGATCGATTGTATCGTGGCAGTGCCTTCATTGTTCAGGTCACCGAACAAAACATAACTTACTGCCAGCGGACCGAGTAATGTCCCCAGTGAATTTACACCTCCCGCGAAATTTAATCGATGGGCCCCTGTTGCCGGATTCCCAAGTGCAATGGCGAAAGGCTGTGCGGCAGTTTGTTGCAACGAAAAACCGAGAGCTATGATAAAGAAACAAGTGAGAACCATTCCAAAGGTTGCATGCTCCCCGGATGCGATAAATGCAAGTGAAACAGCCCCGACAACAGACATGCTCAATCCGATAATGATTCCGTTTTTATATCCGATTCTGTTTAATATATCAACCCCGGAAATAGTGGAAAACAGGTATAGTAGCAGAGAACCGAAAAAGTACGCGCCGTAAAATGATGTATCAATCAATTGTGATTGAAATTGGTCGAGATTAAAATGAGACTTGCAAAATGGAATAAAAATTCCATTCGAAGCGGCGACGAATCCCCAGAAAAAGAATACAGTTACTAATGTTGGCAGCGCCCCTTTGCTGATTGCCTGGTTGGTGTTTCCCATTTTTGATCTTCAGGTTAAAGAATGTATAGCACCGGTTGTGCATTTTCCGGAACGTTGTAAAATTAGAAGAATGGACAATTTGATTGGGTTTTCGTCAAATAGTTTTGAACAAGGGACGTTCAATTATCATCAAGCAGACCTTCTTTTCAATAGGATAGGTGGGATTCCAAAATATTGAATAAATTTGAACAACACAGGCCTGTTTCAGAGATACTCTTTAGTTTTTAATTTTTAATTTCCTTTTTATGCATGCTCTCAGAATTGTAGTCATTGAAGACGACCGGCAGAATGCCGAAATGATCAAAGATTTTATCCAGACAAATTATGCAAAAGCCGAACTTGCCTTGTATGCGACAGGAGAGGAGGCTATCAGCAGCACTACCATCACCCCGGATTTATTTATTATTGATTACAACCTGGATTCCGTGAACCCCAATGCTCTGGATGGAATTCAAATCATGATGAAACTTCGCGATGAACACGATGCCCCGGTGATTTTTCTGAGTTCACAGGAAAACGCAACCATTGCCGCTAACGCGATCAAGTATGGCGCGGATGATTATGTGGCAAAAAATAGTCAGGATTCATTCAATCGTCTGGAAATAGCTATCCATAATGTCTTGCACAATATTTATCTGCAAAGGGATATTGTTAAACAAAAACGCTTTATTGGTATTGTTGTCTTTTTGATGCTCACTCTACTTTCAGGTTTTTTATTAACTCGTCTTATGTCCTGAAATGAAAAGAAGCATTTTGAAATTTAAGCACAGATATAAATAAAGATGGCCTTTTTAGTTGTAGCATATCCTGAAATCAGCAAAACCGATTTTGAGGAAATTCAAAATTTCAGAAGTCAACACGATGCTTTGTATTACCACCTGGTTCAACCGCATTTCACTATCGTTTTTCCGATAGATAATATTCCGGAAAATTTTTTTAGAGCCGAAGTAATTTCAAAGGCCAAAGCTTTCAGTAAATTCTCATTCGTTCTGCGGAGTGCTGTCGTCAACAAAGATGCATTCAGCAATCAGTTTCATATCTTTCTTGTGCCGGATGAGGGCTTTAGCGCCTTGATAAAACTTCATGATTTATTGTATAGCGATACCTTTAAAGAGAATCACAGATTGGACATTGATTTCATTCCACATATTGGAATTGGAAATTCAACCGATAGGGAAACTGTAAAAGCATGGGTGGATGAATGGAACTCAAAAGATTTTTCAATCATAGGTCAAATCTCATTCCTTACCATCCTACAATATGAAAACGGAAAAGTTGAGAGCATACTCGATGTCAGGCTGAATGAGAATCAGGTATAACCGGTTGTTTGCATAGGGCTGGTTAACAATGAATTGAGCCCTTAAGGAGCGTAAGAATTCAGCACAAATAAAGGAAGTAATCAAGCAAACATTTCGGTCTGTGAAATATTGTGATAGTCCAGCCATTGAAGAAAAAATTCTTAAATTTGGAATTCCCCTCCCAATTAAATTCCAGAAACAAATCCTGTTCAATATTTATAAACCATTGCAATGAGTACATTACGTTTCGTTCTGATTGAAGACAGCCAGGCTACAGCTGAAATGATTAAGGATTTTTTATCCATGACTTTTCCTGAATCAGAAGTGTTGACATATACAACAGGCGAGGAAGCTATCCAGAAGATAAATATCAAACCAGATCTTTTCATCATTGATTACAATCTTGATTCTGTAAATCCTAAAGCCCTGAGAGGAATTCAGATCATGATGAAACTTCGTAATGAATACAAAGCGCCTGTTATTTTTCTCAGCTCCGAAGACAGTGAAACCCTTGCCGCGAATACACTTAAAGCCGGTGCCGATGATTATGTGACAAAAAATAGCCACGATTCATTCAGCCGTCTGGAAATTTCAATCCGAAATATCCTGAACAGTACTCATCTCAAAGAAGAAGTCGCCCGACACAGAAGGTTTATCGGTATCCTTGTTACTGTATTGCTGGTACTTGTCGGAATTGTTCTATACATGAGAACACTGTCCTGAGGATAGCGTTTATTTTCCCTTCTTAATTTTTTGTACAATCAGCAAAAGAATCAATCCGGGTATCCACACCCAGATGAATTCGCTTTTGAATACTTCCCAGCCTCTCGATGTAAAAAAACCGCTAACACTTATGGGTGCCACACGGATCGGCTGCAATGGAAAAAAATATCTCTCGTTACTGAAAGGAGCAAATAGAGCTACACCCAATCCTCCATTGGTGAGCATATCCAGCAAAGGATGAGAGAGTGTTGCCAGAAAAAAATAAAACAATAAGGAGATGTAAGTCTTTGTAAAAGGTTTTTCGCGTTTATAAAATACGAACACAACAATGAATGCGAGCAGGAAGGAGAAAAAAATTGAATGAGTGATTCCACGATGACCCCAGAGCGAATCGTATGGAACACCATAATGAAATCCAATTGCGTCAAGATCCGGAATAGCCGCGCAGAGAGCTCCAAGAAAAATTAATTTTACTAAGTTTTCCCGTTTCCCTGTTTTTCCGAGTACAAAAGCCGCGAAGGCATGACTAAAGGCTGATGGCATGAATATCCGAATGAAAAATGTTGAAATTTTTTAGAAACTTAAAGATAGACCAATTTATAATCATTTGTCGAATATTTGAACACTATGGAAATAGCGCGCAACGATCAGTATTTGAAAACTCAAATCTTAAATTTATATTTGATCAAATAAAAAAATTATGCCTCTCAGTCCGGAAGTAAAAGGAGAAATTTTGAAGAAATTAAAATCCGCTCTCAGGAAATGTTCCCCACCCATGGTGATTTCTAAGGAGACTGAAGAAAGCATGGAGCTGATGGGAAACAAACCGGTGCCTTATGGTTATGATAAGAAAATAGTACCCGGAATGTATTTTTCGAGCTTCGTTGCAAGAAAAGACATGGTGAGTTTTTATTTTTTTCCCATGTACATGCAGGCAGAATTTAAAGATTTGATACCTGTCATGATCAAGACCCTTAAAGGGAAAACCTGTTTTAATATCAAAAAGCCGGAACAAATCGATGAAAAGGAATTGGCGGCATTGTTAAAAAAAGGAGTAGCTGCCTGGAAGAAAATGGGATATATGAAATGACAGGAAGAGTGGTTGAATGATTAGATCCTGAATCCGGTCATGGCTCAGTAATATCAATTGCGGTATTTAGTTTTTCTTTGCTTCCTCGTTTAATTCACGAATAAACTGATCCCACTTCTCTTTCCATTTTTCCATTGTAACGATCTTTTCAACTTCCTCAAGTGAACTGTAATTGATGGAATTGATGGCCAGCATTTTTAGATCGGCCAGATCCAGATCCCAGGCCATAAAGGCTTCATAGAAATCGTAGGAGAAAGTATAACCCATCATTCCCGGGTCATCAGGGTTTAAAGTCACAGGCAAACCACTCCTGATCCAATTTATTGCAGGATGATTTCTTAAGTCAGAAACATAACCAAGTACCTGGTTACTCACCGGACAAACTTCAATTGCGATTCTTCTGTCCCGAACCCGTTCCATTAATCGTGGATGTTTGATCAATGCGAGACCGTGGCCAATACGCTTACTTCTCAACATTAGCGCATCAACGATGTCTGAATTGTTAGTCCAGTTGCTTTCGCCTGCATGAAAATAATATGGAAGACTGACTCCGCGTTTTCGGGCTTCTTTCTCTATGGAGATAAACTGCTCAACACAAGTACTCAGATCAGGCAAGGCATCTTCTTCGCCAACGAGATCAAAACCTGCAATCCATTTAGGATATTTTTCCCTCAATCGTAGAGCTTCCTGTAAAGATGCGGTCAATTCCGGTCCACCGGTTTGTTTCATTCTTGTAAAAATGAGTCGTACCTGAAAATCCCGATGCTTGTCCCTGATCTGGTTCACAAAATTCTGATACATATAAATTGCCGTATCCGGTCCTTTTCCCTGTTGATCGTAGCCGGTTGGTCCACCAAGGAAAGAACGCAGTTCCAGCAATTGAACATTTTCGTCAGCGATCACCATTAATTCTCTTTTGTTCCATTCTGAGTACACAGCTTCATAAGACTGTAAACCATCGATCCTTGAAAAACATTTTTCAAATTCAGCCCAGATGTCGGGTTTGCCCAGATCTTCTGTGCCAAGCGTAATGCTTTCATACAGTTCTTTGTCAAACATGGTCGCATCACCCGAAGCTGCCCGTAGTGCTGCAATGGATTTCCAGTCCTCTGATGGTGGGGATGAAAAAAAGCGCATAGCTCCACTCACTTCATTAGTGGAATCCTTTCCGGTATAGAGAAAGCAATTCGGGAGATATGTAGCGTATTGAATGAGCCAATGAAAATCTCCAACTGCACCCGGGTGCGCATGCAGTATCGCCCCTTTAGGCATTTTTTTAAAGACGGGAAGGAGGGGAGAAGCATCAATGATTGGTTTTATTGTTAAAAAATTATGAGCAGGAGGAAATTGCGAACCTGTTCTTTTTATTTCTTCTGCTTTCAGTTTCATCAGGTATGCCTCCGCATTTTCTTCATCAATTGAGAAATTTAAACGGTATGATAATTTCATACTCTCTTCCGAACGCATCAGACCAAGGCGGCTGGAATTATATTCTTCTTTAGATTTTATTTGCGCGAAGGAGACAGAATAAACACTCGTAAAATAAAAGGCACAAAGAATTGCAGGGCGAAAGAGCAACAAATGGAAATATTTCATGTGGCAAATGTATTCTATTTTCTTGATCAGAGTGGCGATTCCCGGCAGTTTTGACAACGAATGAATATCCACAAAACAAGTACTCTCCAACAATTATTTCCTTTCATGCCTCTGTCTTTATCGTTTCCTTTCCCATTCTTGTGGATTCATTTTTATGTATCGGACGATACAATCAAATTCAAAATGTGATCGTATCACCCGATCATGAAATCGTGCCTGCCATCCGAAATGTGGTTTTTGTTTTCTGGACAATCTTGACACTGTTGATTTGAATGAGCTCACCATCGCTGAAATTGTATTTTTACCCTGATTTCGAAATCGTTCTGTACCCGGATTTATGGTGAAATTATTTCTTGAGACATTTTGATCGTCAATTGAATATTGATCAAATCACAACCCCATAAAAGCAAAAAAATTCCGAAACCTTATTAGGGTTCCGGAATTCACTCTGGTTAAACGAAACGTGCCTGGAAAGTTTTGCGGAATACATCAGCTGTCAAAAGACAGTCTTGCTTTCAAATTATCCTTCGTGGATATCGCGTTTTTACTCACCGCGAATTTAAACACACAGTTACTTTGCGCATTGGAATATTTTTCTTTGAACTCTTTAGGCTTAATTACTGCCAGACGACCATCCGGTAAAACGGCCCAGACCAGATTTTGTGAATTCGGATCAAATCGAAAATTTCGCTGTCTCGGATAGGTGTATGTGTAAACAGTATTTTTTGTTTTGTCCGCAAGATATACCGCTGCCAGTTCAAGTTTCTTTCCATCCTGATCAACGAACTGCGCATATACGGTTTTGCCTGTTGGCATACTCAGTGGACGGTCGCAATTCCAGATACCAAATCCATCAATCTCAAACTGACGAACAACATACGAAGTTGTGGACACACTTGTGAATGTGTATCTGCCATTTACAGCGTAATATTTTGTTGTGTCTTGTTTGAATTTCTCGAAAGCGATGCGATCGCCTTCATACCGGTCTTTTTGCATTGTCTGGAAAGAACCGATTTTACTTTTGAATCGTTTTCGGTTAACCTCAGTTGGGAATTTAGGGACAATATTTATAGAGACGGAAGATTGATCATCGTACAATGTGAGCTTGAATAAATCCGGTTCCGGAGTTTCTTCAATTGAATAATTATTCCAGGTGCGTGGCTGCAGTCGTTTTACAGAATCGTTCACCGGCTTGTAAAACAATTTTGAATGCACCTCTTTCGCGTCTTCGCCGAGGTAAGCCCAGGAGGTCGAGC
Source organism: uncultured Flavobacteriales bacterium (assembly GCA_964391495.1). Lineage (GTDB taxonomy): Bacteria > Bacteroidota > Bacteroidia > AKYH767-A > 2013-40CM-41-45 > JADKJP01. The sequence continues at coordinate 19,399 of CAYMMN010000011.1, forward strand.
CGATCAACTTCAATTCCGGTACTGATTTGTTCACAGATGTGATCCGGAATACAAAGTGATCCGGTTCTTTCTTTTTCTCCCAAAAGAAACTTCTTTTCGCCACAGGGTATTCAGAACAAATGAGTCGGGTTGGATATTTGTTCGCGTTAAAAGCGAATTTCTTTTCCGTTGAATCTGTTAATTTACTCAATTGTTGCCAGCTGCTTCTTCCATCTTGTTGTGTAATTACATTGTCTTTTCCCTTATTCACCCATTTATTTTTAGACGAATCAAAATAGTATAGATTAAAATCCTTTGAATCTTTCATAGAAGCGAGCATGACATTTATTTTACTCGCGGGATTTACATACAAACGCTCATTATTTTTAGTAGCTGTCAGCTCGATCATTCCCGCGGATTCAAGTTGAGCGGAATCGCCATCCAGATAATTCATTGGGATTCCACTGAGGAAGATATCCAGGTAATTATAATATTCCCTGAATCTCACTTCCACATCTCCTTCCACAATTTTCCCGTTCTTATCCAGGAATGCCCGCGGAGGAATCTGAATACTTGAATTGTGTTTCGTGGTAAGAATTTGCCCGACATTCGCATTCACTACTGATTTTTGCAACTCAGTGTTCATTGTCGGAAATGGAGGATGAACACCTGCAGGAAAAACCGGATCGGTGATGCGATCCGTAAACGCGTGAGGCAAAAGTAAATCTTTGAAATCCGGATCAGCATTCCTCTCAGAC
>CAYMMN010000012.1:0-19814 GCA_964391495.1 uncultured Flavobacteriales bacterium
ATTGATCGGTGTTTTCATCTGACCCTTACCTCTGGGCTGAAAAAAATCGAATTTTTTCTCTTCGAGATTGAGAATTTCCATACCACCACCGTAATTGTCGCACACATATAATTTGCCATCATGAATCGCGACTCCATAAGGCTTCACAATGGTTTTAGCCTTTTCTTCCCCCAACACTAATTTTGAGAATTTGCTTTGAGTGGTACCAATATCATTTGAAGTGGTAATCTTGGTGAGATATTGGAACTTCGCCTCCTCGGGAGGACTGGGATAAATCAGATAGGATTTAGGTGCATCCTTTTTAGTTGTGAATTTGCTACAGGAACTGAGTCCTGAAAACAAAACAAACAGTGCAATTAAGCTAAAGCCGGAATGCAATAACCGGTTGCAAAACATTTGAAAAATAACCTTATCAAAGGCATGAGTCAGTCGACTAACCTGATCTTTAGGGTTGATTTCTCGTTTCATAAATTCAATTATTATTGCAAGAACTGGTAGGTATATTGATCACTTTGCGACTGTAAATATGATAAGATGTGTAAAGGGAATGCAGAATATTACTCATACATCGGACGTGACACTTGTCATGTTTTTTGAGGTCAAAGAGTTGAAGTCGAAATTCCACCGGAATCATTAGCTAAAAATAAAAGGCATAAAAAAAGGGCGATTAAATCGCCCTTTCCATTTCTCTGACCTGCAGAATTATTTTTTATGGCAAGCTAAACAAAGTGCAGAACCTCTGTTACTCATTCTCAATTGATAACCTCTGGAGTTACTGTGTGCACCATGGCAGCTAGTACATTGTACTTTACCTGTTGCATCCAACATTGTAGATACCGCTCTTGTTCCAGGAGTGTAGGTTAAGTTCAAAGTATCAAATGTAGAATAAAGATAAGTAGTTGCTTGCAAACCACCGTAACCACCTGCTAAAGAAGCAGCATAGTCAATAGAAACCGGATGGTCATTACTCAAATCAGCAGTGAGATCAGCACCACCAGTGAGGAATTGTGTTCCAACTTGTCCACCAAATGATCCAAGAGCAACTGTTCCATCATGACAAGCCAAACATAATTTAGATGTTCCATCGATAGCAGTTACACCCATAGTAGATCCGTCTTTAATACTTTGATAGAAAGTGTAAGTTGCAGTAGAATACTCATGGTTCCACAGTGGAGCAAGTGATAATGGAATTGCATTGTGTGGAGTGTGGCAAGGTTGGCAAATTTGCTGACCTAAAGTAGTTGTGTAATTGTAAGCGTTCCATGCATCAGATGCAAAGTTGTGAGGTAACCCTGCAATAGTCAATGAAGTTCCCATTACACCTGGGCCTAATGTAGATTGTGCCATTCCCATTAGTGGTATCATTAAACCAAACGCTGCTGAAATGATAAGCTTTTTCATAATTAGATTTTTTAGTGATTACTGGATGAAGTTTTTATCAGAGAATTATTTTATGTCAATTCTATGACACAAATATCTACTCACCCTTCCCTGAAATCAATGAGAGAAACCACTTATGTTTTTGATTTTAGTTTGAATTAAATCTGCTAAAACGCAAACTTGAGTTTTTCAGATAAAAATATTTGACTGCAACTTATTGTATTTCAATCTGTTTCAAAGACTCTGAAATTGGGCTTTTCGTTCATAAAAAGTGCCGACAGACCCGTCATAAATTGATCAAAATGACGACAATCATACAGGTGTAATGACAAATACTTTCTTTCTGATTATCTGAAAAAAATCATTTTCTCATCTATACATATATATAAAAGAAAAACCCGTGACAGAAATCCATGCAATCAGATTTCCCTTACGATTCCGAACAAAATAATTTTAAAAACCGACTGCAAGATTTTCTCCACGATTGAGAGTGAAAAACGGTTTTAAAAAGCTGCGCTTTCGCAACAGAATAGCAAGATATAAATCAGCCTTCTGCATGACACCCATCATACAATTTTTTACCGTGTGGACTCATATTTGTTAGGTGAAATTTGTATCCAAATAATCTATCTGAATATTCATGGAAAACACATTTGTAATCGGGATCTCTTTTAAGAATGCGGACGTCACTACACGTAGCGCGTTTTCTATATCTGCAGAAAAACAAATTGAATGCTTTGAATTAGCAAAGAATTATCAATTCAAAGATTTTGTTGTTTTAAGCACCTGTAACAGAACAGAAGTTTATGGAGTAGGATCCATCGCGTATGCTGAAGAGATTATTACCACAGTGTGTAACCAACCAAAAATACTTTTGGATACTTTCAAATTCGTTAAAACCTCTACTGATGCGCTCACCCACATTTTCAATGTTGCATCAGGACTGGATTCACAAATTCTTGGCGATTATCAGGTGTTGGGTCAATTTAAAAACGCATGTAAATTCTCAAAAGAGAATGGTTTATTGAGTCCGGTTTTTGAAAGAATGGCAAATATTTGCATCCAGGCTTCGAAAGAAGTTAAAACAAAAACCGATTTAAGCAAAGGTACTGTCTCCGCTTCATACGCAACAATTGAGATATTAAAAGATAAAATTGGTGACCGTACAACTAAATGTCTGCTCATCGGTACCGGTAAATTCGGAAACAATATTTCTAAAAACATCAAACACTACCTGCCGGATTATGAATTGACTGTTTCCAATCGTACTTATTCCACAGCTCTGGAAATTGCCAATGAACATGGATTTGGAATTTTACCTTACGAGCACATCAATACAAGTCTTCAGGATTATGATGTAGTGATCCTGAGTGCAACTTCCCACAAATACATCGTCACACCTGAAATACTCCGGAACGCGAAAACAAAACTCATTCTGGACTTGTCGATTCCTCAAACGGTTCATCCGGAATGCAAGACCAACAATATGACCGAAGTATTGGACATCGATTCTATCTCTGCTATTCTTGATAAATCCCTGGAAAACAGAAAAACATACCTTCCAATCGCGAATGAAATTATCAATAACCACATTTCTTCATTTGTTGACTGGAATAATTTTTACAAAAAAAGAGATCAGATCGTTTCTTTGAAAAGTACTTTGATTGAAGTGAGCAGATACTGTCCGCATCTCTCAAAATTGGATCCGGAAGTGAAAGACGAATTGGTAAATAAAACAATCCAGGCCTTTGTACTCAATTTGAAACAGAATAAAGATTTCGAATTTGAACCCGATAAAGTAGTTGACCAATTCATGCAATATGCTCAGGCTGTTTAGCATCGGATCTACGGAACGCAACCTCAGCATATGGCGGGAACTCAAATACAGAAACAACTGCAGGCCGAATAGAATGCCTGCAAAAGGTGTTTGTCAAAACATCAGTGCGCTTTTCCATTCAATTACATTAAAATCACAAATAAATAAACTGCAGTATATGCTTGCCGCTGCATTTTTACTTCTCATAAATGTGTCCGCCAGGTCACAGGACTCCATACGTCCGGCAGGTACTCCAGGATATGAAAGTGGGAAAATCGATTATGTCAGCCAATGGCCTACCAGGGAGCTGGAACAAAGAAGGAAATCCTTTACACATAAGTTAAAAGATATTCTCCTTGGGGATAACACCCCCGAATTAAATAAACCGGTTTCTCTTGTCGCTTCCGATCAGAATACGTTTTGGGTATTGGATCAAAAAAACAATACCATCTTCCATGTTGAAAAAGGAAGAGAAAAAATTCCCCACTTTATTAATAAAGCTAAATACCATTACAACTCTCTCGTCGGAGTGTGCAAGTACACAGATGAAAAAATTCTATTTAGTGACTCCTATCAGAATAAAATATTTGTTCTGGACCCGAAGAATAAGAACTGCCACGTATTGAATGATTCTCTTGTTCTGGAGAAACCTACAGGAATAGCTTATTCAAAAACCACCCATGAAATCTGGGTAACAGAAACCGGAAAGCACAGACTTGTCGTACTGAATAACAAAGGCGAAATCCTGCGAACCATTGGAAACAGAGGTACATCATGGGGGAATTTCAATTTTCCGACCCATCTATGGATCGATAATCAGGGACAAATCTATGTGGTGGACGCGATGAATTTCCGCATTCAGGTTTTAAACAAAGAAGGACTGGTAATATCCGTTTTTGGTTCGAATGGTGACGCGACAGGTTATTTTGCAAGCCCAAAAGGCATCGCGACGGATTCCTTCGGGCATATATATGTAGTGGATGCTTTATTTCATGCTGTTCAGATTTTTGACATAAAAGGAAATTTTCTCTACTCTTTTGGTTCTCAAGGACAGGATGAAGGTCAATTTTGGATGCCTTCAGGGATTTATATCGATGCCCATGACAGAATCTATGTTTCTGATACATACAACTCAAGGGTACAGATCTTTCATTTAATTACAGGAGGTGAAAAATGAAATTCCTTTTTCACATAATCATACTCTTTTGCATTTCATTCGGAATAAATGCGCAGTCAATTGTGAATACAAAACACAATCTCTCTGTCACCGGTCCGGGTTCAGTCAAAGCTACCGGAGAAACAGAAATTTGTCTTTTCTGTCATACAGCTCACAATAGTAAACCCCAATCACCACTCTGGAACAGAAATGACCCGGGGTCTACTTATTCTCCTTATACGAGTTCAACGATGAAAGCTCTGCCCGGACAACCAAGCGGCTCTTCTATCCTTTGTTTATCCTGCCATGACGGAACTGTAGCACTTGGAAGCGTATTGAGCAGAAGTTCGACAATTAGCTTCGCCAATACTTCAAATATGCCTGTGGGCCCCAGCAATCTTTCCACGGACCTCAGGAATGATCATCCTGTGTCGTTCACTTATGACGCAGCACTTGTAAGCGCGAATGGACATCTGAATAATCCTGCCACATTGGGATCACAGATAACATTAGAGAACAACCAACTACAATGTACTTCCTGCCATGATCCTCATAAAAATTTATACACCGATTTTCTTGTTGCCTCATCACAATATTCAAATATCTGCATTGCCTGCCATGCCCAGCCTTCCTGGTCAACATCCAGTCATAAAACTTCTACCAAAACCTGGAATCACAATTCACCAAATCCATGGCCATATACCCCATGGACCACGGTTGCTGAAAATGCTTGCGAAAGTTGCCACAACCCGCACAATTCAGGTGGCCTGAAACGGCTTTTAAAATACCCGGCAGAAGAAGATAATTGTCTGGATTGTCACAACGGTAATGTAGCGACAAAAAATATTCAGGCGGAATTTGCAAAAGCCTACAAACACAATGTTTACGGATATACAGGAACGCATGACCCAACAGAAGCCAGTGCTGTGAGTACAAGACATGTCGAATGTGTGGATTGCCATAGCGCACATGAAGCGAATGCAACAACTGCAAGCGCTCCTGCTGTGAGGGGACCCAACAAAGGTGTGAAAGGAATCAATCAAAACGGAGTAGCAGTAAATCCTGTAACAAATGAATATGAAATCTGCTATCGCTGTCACTCTGACAATCCGGTTACAGGCCCGACAACACCACGGAGAATTATTCAGAACAATGTAAGACTTGAATTCGCACTGAATAATCCATCTTTCCATCCTATTGCTGGGCCAGGAGTAAATACAAGTGTACCAAGTCTTATTTCTCCGCTTTCACGAACCAGTGTCATCTATTGTACCGACTGTCATGCAAGCAATGGTGCAGGATCTCCCGCCGGGCCTCATGGATCAATTTATCCTCAAATTCTGAAATCCCAATATATTCTGACAGACAATACCAATTACAATGTTTCCAATTTCCAATTGTGTTACAATTGCCACAGCAGCACTTCCATAATGAACGATATCTCTTTTAAAGAACACAGCAAACATATTTCAGGTGAAAGAGCTTCCTGCAATACTTGTCATGATTCACACGGAATAAGCAGCTTGCAGGGAACTGCAGCCAACAATAGCAACTTAATCAATTTCAACACCAATTATGTAACTCCTTCCAGCAGCGGTATATTAAGATTTGATGATCTCGGAGCAAATAAAGGGCGTTGTTACTTACGCTGTCACGGTGAAAATCACAACCCGCTCTCCTATTAGAACAGTAATCAGGAATAATATATCAAACTACCGGCTTAAAAATATATCAGAGCAATGAGACAAATGATTGAGTGCAACAATTGTACAAGCTCGAATTGTTTCCTGAAAAAATTCTGTAAAGGTGAAAACCTGAGTATTATTTCTGCCTTAAAGAATCAGAATATTTACAAAAAGGGTGACGCTATATTCCGGGAAGGAAATACAATGCTGGGTATTCACTTCATCATGAGAGGTGGAGTAAAAGTTGTAACTACAAATATAAATGGCAGAGAACAGGTAGTTCGCCTGGCTTCTGATGGAGATATTCTCGGTCACAGAGTCCTTGGGAATGACAAGTCCTATTTCAATGCCATTGCGATGATGGAAACCATTGTTTGTTTTATAGAAACCAATGTATTTCGCGAAGCATGTGTGAACAACCCGGAATTCGCTTACAATCTAATCCTCTTTTACGCACTAGAATTGCGAAGAACTGAACTGAGGGTAAAATATCATGCTCAAATGATCATACGCGAAAAAGTAGCGGAAGCATTTGACTACCTCAATGAAATATTCGGAATCGATCCAAAATCAAAAACACTAAACATCGAATTGAGCAGAAGAGAAATTGCCGATATAGCAGGCACTACACCCGAACAGGTCACCCGACAGTTAAGCGATTTTGAAAGCGAAAAGTTAATCTATAGAACAAAAAGAGAGATTCAGATTCTCAATAAAAAAGGGATTGAGAACATTGTTCGTGACTATAAAATCGAATAAATTTCCTTTATACAATTCACAATTACTTTATTTTAATTTTATATTTACTTTTCACTAATTTTAATTCTGAGGAAGATTTTCAAAAACACAATCCCTTGCCAAGGTCAGGGTGTCTGCAATTCAAATGATGAAATTCAAATTGTTAACACAAACCGGCAATTTTCACTTGTTCATCTTGTTGATCCTTGCTTTGGGATTGAATTTTAATACACTTCAGAATGATTATGCCCTCGACGATTACGTCGTTCTCACACAAAACAAATATGTACAAAAAGGAGTCGCCGGTATTCCTGAAATTCTTGGGAATGACCTGATGACGGGAACTACCGATAAAAACCTCTTAAATCAATCGAGATACAGACCATTTTCCCTCATTGTTTTTGCTCTGGAGCATCAGTTCTATGGTGACAATCCTTTGATCAGTCATCTGATCAATGTCTTACTCTTTGCCCTACTCATTTTATTACTCTACCATTTGTTAAGCAAACATCTGCTCCGGGAGCAACCTGCTTCCCTTTCATTTTTTACCTGCCTGCTTTTTGTTGCACATCCCATCCATACAGAAGTAATAGCAAATGTCAAGAGCAGGGACGAACTAATCACCTTTATATTACTTGCAATTTCACTGATCACTTTCATTTCATACAATACAAAAAGGAAATCAATAAATTTGGCTGTTGCCTTGACAACATTTTTCCTAGCTCTTCTCACCCGGGAAAGCGCTGTTACCTTCATTCTCATCTTCCCTCTTGCTATGTTTTTCTTTTATAAAAGAGGAGTAATGAATTCAATTAAAGAATCTTTCCCTTTACTGATTGTTCTCGTCGTCTATCTGGCTCTTCGTTTTACTGTTGTAAGTTCGACAAAACCCATAACAACGGATATATTAAATGCCCCTTTTCTATTTGCAACAGGAGCGCAGGCGTTTGCAACCAAAATATATATTCTCCTGTTGTATATCGGAATACTCATTTTCCCTTCTCCCCTTTCTTGCGACTACTCCTTTAATCAGATTCCCTATATCGAACCCGGATCATTACACTTCATTAGTTCACTCATAATACTGGGAACACTTCTCATTCTTGCTTTCAGTTTGAAGAAAAAGAATTCCGTTCTCTCTTTCGCAATACTTTTCTTTTTTGTCACCATGTCAATTGCATCAAATTTACTGGTGGATATTGGCACACCTTTCTCAGAGCGCCTGCTCTTTCAATCCTCCCTTGCTTTTTGCTTAGTCCTTGGTACAGGTATTTTTAAACTTTATCAAAAGTCAAAACCCATTGCCCTCATTCTGTTAACAGGGATACTTGCTGCTTATTCAGCCAAAACAATCGGGCGCAATTCAGATTGGAAAAACAATGAAACACTTTTCCTGAAGGATGCGGAATCCGCACCGAACAGTGCACGAACAACATGGGCAGCTTGCGAAATTTACAGAACAAAAGCCGAGAAAGAATCCGATGAATTGATGAAAAATCAATACCTGGATAAGTCAATTTTCTATGGCGAAAAATGCATCCAAATTTATCCGAATTACGCCACCGCTTATATTAGTCTGGGATTTCCATATTATTACAAAGGAAATCTAGACAAAGCAGCGGAACTATGGCTGAAAAGTTACCAGCTGGACTCCATTTCACCTCAGGCAAGAATCTGTATGAATGTATTGAGTAAAGATTATTTTAACAGGGGGAATTTATTGACCGAAAAAGGTCAAACCAGGGATGCTATTATGAACTTCTCAAAAGCAACTGATCTGAACCCACAATTTACTGAAGCATGGTATTACCTTGGAGGATTACAGTACCTTGAAGGAGATTCGTTGTCGGCAGAGAAATCCTGGGAAAGAGTTAAACAGCTGGACCCACAGTATCCGTTAAATTTAAATTTCTTTCTGATGCGGTAACTTTCTTTATCTCTCACAAAATATTTTATGACTTCATCAGGCATCTTTATTTTTTCAAATCGATTCAAGCTGTTCAGCCTGGTTCTATTTAGCCTGATATTAAACATAAACACTTTATTTCATGAGTATGCGCTGGATGACATCGTTGTACTTACTGAAAATAAATTTGTGAAAGAGGGAATCAAGGGAATTCCTAAAATACTTCAAACAGATTATATCGCCGGTTATTCAAGCGAAGCAAACATTCTTGCAGGCGCCCGCTACAGGCCTCTATCTCTTATTTCGTTCGCATTGGAATACCAGTTCTTTGGAGCGAACCCAATGATGAGCCATGCGATAAATATTTTTCTATTCATCCTCCTGATTCTCCTGTTCTACAAATTGCTCAAAAGTTATTTATTCCCGAATAGAACGGATTCATTGGCCTTTTTCACAGCACTTTTATTCATTGCACACCCCGTTCATACGGAAGTGATCGCGAATGTTAAAAGCAGGGATGAAATTCTGGTACTTATATTCTCAATTGGTTCAATTATCCTTTGTTTTCGGTACCTGGAAACTAAAAAATTAACGATTCTGTTTTCATCCCTCGGAGTTTTTTTCCTGGCATTGATAACCAAGGAAACCGCCTTGACATTTATCCTTACGCTTCCATTGTTTATTTACTTCTTTAGTAAAAATTCCATTTCAGGTTCTCTTCGCAGTACCATTCCCTTTCTGTTGGTATTCACCGGCTATATGCTCTTAAGATATGCTGTTGTGGGTTTCGCGGAATACCCTGTAACTGATGTAACCAATTCGCCCTATCTATATGCTGGCCCTACCGAAGCCTTCGCGACAAAAGTTTTTGTCATATTAAAATACATATCACTTTGCTTCCTGCCATTACATCTCAGTACAGAATATGGTTATAACCAAATTCCATATGTTGGAATTAACAGTGCTGAATTTATCATTTCAACAATAACAATTTTGATTTTGATTCTTGTTGCGACAGTCGGTTTCAAAAAAAGGTCACTCCTCTCATTTTCCATCCTGTTCTTCTTCGCAACTCTATCCATAGGAACAAATTTCCTGTTTGACATGGGAGCTCCAATGGCGGAGCGAATTTTATTCCAGCCTTCATTAGCATTCTGTTTACTTTTTGCCTTATTGATTATAAAAGTCAGGGAGTTTTCCAAGGCAACTTCAGCCACAGTACTTTTCATAACTCTCATTCTATTCTCTGTCAAAACAATTGCAAGGAATCAGGAATGGAAAAATAATGAAACCCTCTTTTTAAGTGATGTAAAAACTTCACCGAACAGCGCCAGGATCAATCTGTATGCGTGCGAACAGTATATAATTAAAGCAAATAAATCTGAAGACCTGAAACTCAGAAATGAATATCTTGACAAGGCTGAAGAATACGCAAAAAGATCCCTGGAAATTCAAAATAAATTCGCCTATACATATTTGCGTTTAGGCCTGGTTTATTTTCATAAAGGAAATTATATGGGAGCCGCTGATGAATGGATGATTGCATACAGGCTGGAACCAAAAAATCCTGAAACCATCAAATGGACATCCTATTTAAGTGATGTATTAGCAGGAGAAGCATCAAAAAATATGTACATGGGAAATATGCAGGAAGCCATCATTCAATATAAAAAGTCAATAGATTTGAATCCCAAAAATGAACATGCCATATCAAATCTTCAAAAATTACTTGAGAAAAAAGAAGACTCCGTAGGCAGCAGAAAATAAATGACCAGAAAAATCATTAATACAGATTTCTATAAAGTAAAAAGAAGTATAATTTAGTACAATTGTTTCTTCAGGAATAGAAATTCAAAAGGATGAAAAAATATAAACTTACAACAGGTCAACAAGTCCTGATCCTTATCATACTTGCACTTGGATTAAACATCAACACCTTGTTTAATGAATACGCATTGGACGACGCGGTGGTATTGACCGGAAATTCACTGGTTCAAAAAGGCATCAAAGGAATTCCGGAAATTCTCAAAACCGAATTCTTTTTTGGATTAGAAAAGAAAGAAAGTGATTTATCGGGAGGCCGGTACAGACCGGTCGCTTTGGTCATTTTTGCAATTGAGTATGAATTATTCGGAGCCAATCCTTTTGTGAGCCATCTCATTAATGTCCTTCTTTTTGCGCTGTTAATCGCATACCTGTTTATATTATTAAAAAAACACATATTCAGGGATCAACATGAATACCTCGCATTTTTTACATGCCTTATTTTTGTTTTCCACCCTATCCATACAGAAGTCATCGCGAACATAAAAAGTAGAGACGAACTGATTGTTTCACTCTTGTTAATCGCTTCGTCTTTCACGTTTATCCGTTATTCAAAAAACAAATCGACCCCAGTGCTGGTACTGGGATTCCTGTGTTTCTTTCTTGCTTTATTAACTAGGGAAAGCGCTGTACCGTTCATCGCCATTGTTCCTTTGGTTGCCTATTTTTTCTTTGGTCAGTCCTTTAAGCAATCGGTAATCTATGCAATTCCGCTTGTTCTGATCTTTGTTGGCTATATGGCACTACGGATTGCAATAGTCGGCTTTCATTATGACACAGTAACCGATGTTCTCAACGCGCCATTTTATTATGCTACAAAAACGGAAGCATTTGCCACAAAAGTGTTTTTACTGGTGAAGTACCTCGGGTTATTATTTTTGCCTCATCCCCTTTCCTTTGATTATGGATTCAATCAGATCCCATACCTCTCTTTAGGTTCGGTGAAATTCATTTTGTCTTTCACTTTGCTTACCGGTATGGTAATATATGCTCTGGCGACTTTCAGAAAAAGATCAATGGCTTCCTTTTGTATATTGTTTTTCTTCATCAGCATTTTCCTTTTTTCCAATTTTATCATTGATATCGGAGCCCCTCTGGCTGAAAGATTATTGTTCCAGCCTTCGCTTGCATTTTGTTTAGCCATATCCTTGATCTATCTCAAAATATCTGAAAAGTCAGCAATACCCGCGACTGTGATTTTGGTAATTCTGCTGTCACTCGGGGCAATCAAAACCATAGCAAGAAATGCCGATTGGAAAAATAATGACACCTTGTTTCTCAAAGATGTAGAAACAGTTCCCAATAGCGTGAGAGCGAATTTGTATGCTGCCAGACAATACATTCAAAAAGCGAAATCAGAACCCACACAGGAAAAAAAGAATATTCAATTCAGGAAAGCGCTTTATTATGATGAAAGGATTCTGGAAATTTATCCCCATTATCGTTTCATCTATGATGATCTGGGAATGGCTTATTTCGGGCTTCAGGACTATTTCAAAGCCGCAGACTACTGGAAGAAAGCCCAGATTCTTGATCCGACCAATGCGACTGCACAAAAGCGAAACGAGACACTTGGTGATATCCTGTACAATGAAGGGAACAGACAATTCAGGAATGGAAACCTCGACAGCGCGATTATCTTTTATAGAAAATCTGTAGATATAAATGATAAAAATGTGGATGCATGGTACAATCTCGGAGGTTGTTATTTCCTGAAGAACGATACTAAAAACGGTATTGAAGCCTGGCAGGAAGTAAATGCGTTGTCACCAAATCATCCGCTTGACAGAGATCAATTCCAAATACCAGTAAAGAAATAATTTTTGAAATTAGTATAAGCTACTTCAAGCGATCCCACTTATACAATCCATGGTGATGAAAAAAATACCTGAGTGACACACTCATTACACCTAAACCATATTTGACACTGCGCTTAAAATTGATACTGGAAGCTTCTTTAAAATAACGGGTTGGACAAGTGATCTCTGCGATTTCAAATTTTTTGTGAAAAATCTGCGCAAGTACTTCGTTGTCAAAAACAAAATCATCCGAGTTACCATTGTAATCAATCGCTTTCAGAACTTTACTGTGATAGGCTCTGAACCCGGTATGGTATTCACTTAGTTTTTGCCCCATCAAAATATTCTGCGACAAAGTGAGTAATCGGTTTGCAAAATATTTGTACTTCGGCATCCCTCCTTTTAATGCTCCACCACCAAGGATTCTTGAACCAATTACAGCCGGATAAACACCATCTGCAATTACTGAGGCCATAGCAGTAATTAATTTCGGAGTATACTGATAATCGGGATGAAGCATGATCACAATATCCGCATGCAATCGAAGCGCGGCATTGTAACAGGACTTCTGATTGCCTCCGTAGCCCTTGTTTTTTTCATGCCTTATAACATGCTCTATACCAAGCCTTTGTGCTAATTCCGGAGTATGGTCAGAAGAATGGTCATCCACAAGGATTACTTCGTCAACAATGTCCCTGGGGATTTCTTTATAGGTTTGCTCCAGAGTCCTTTCTGCATTGTAAGCAGGTAAAACAACAACAATTTTATGTTTGTGATACATAAAGCAACAGCCTGATTATTTCAAGCCGACTCCAAGATACAAATTCAAATTTCTCCCTTTTATGACTTTCGTGGGATCAGCCGGCAATAAATGTCATGCTTTTTTGGGGACGAGGGTCGAGGGACGGGAGACGGGAGTCTGAAGTCAGGTCTAACAACTAACAACTAACAACTAACAACTAAAATCTAAAATCTAACAACTAACATCTAACCACCAACCACCAAAATCTACCCCCCAATCGCTCCATTCACAAAGTACATATCAATTTCCCCTTTGTTCTTTGCTTTCACCTTACCTCTGTGCTCGCAATGAAATTTGTCCTTGATCAGTTCATAAGTGGTACCACTGATATTTACTTTCCCGATTTCACCGGAGGATTCCATTCGAGAGGCTGTGTTTACAGTATCTCCCCAGATATCGTAGGCGAATTTTTTTATTCCGACAATACCTGCAACGACGGGTCCGGTATGAACACCACATCTCAATTCAAAGAATGGCTGACCTTTGGCGATTCTTTCATTTTTATTTCGTTCGATAAATTCTACCATTTCCAGTCCTGCCTGAACTACATCCATAGGATGTGTTGAATTCGCGACAGGCAATCCTCCCGCGCACATGTAAGCATCACCGATGGTTTTTATTTTTTCAATTCCATGCTTCGTGATGATCTTGTCGAACTCACAGTAGCAGTGATTAATTTCTTCAACCAATTCTTCCGGCGTTAATTTCTCAGACGCCTGTGTGAAATTTTTAAAGTCTGTAAAAAGCACACTGACAGAATCAAAACTTTTAGCTTTTGCTGTTCCGGTGGTTTTCAATTCTTCAGCAGTTTCTTCCGGAAGAATGTTCAGAAGAAGCTCATCGCTTCTCTTCTTCTCCTTAGAGATGCGATTGCGTTGAGAGAAGAATACACCTGCAAACAAGAGGACGATCGCGAATCCTCCCATGAAACTATTCCGGACAAGTTTTTGCCGGTTAATCTCCTGCTCTTTCAACTCCTGATCCTTGGTCAACAGTTTGATCTTGGATTCTTTCTTGTCAAGATCATAGGTAAATTGCAAGGTCCCGAGCTTTTTATCTGAATCAATATCATACAATAAATCTTTGATACGGATTAGCATGCTCTGATATTTGTACGCATTTTTGAAATCATTCAATTCTGCATAGACCGAGGAAATACCTTCATAAATTTCCTTTTGTTCCTTGCTGGCATCAGTTTCTGTTGCAATAGCCTCCGCTTCTTTGAACGAAGACAATGCGAGCTGAATATCCTTCTTTTCAAAATACGTCTGTGCCATACGCAACAGAGAAATCATCATATCATTTTTTGCGCCCAGTTCTTTTGAAATTTTGTAAGCTTCCTGCTGGTATTGAATGGCTTTAGAAAAATCATCTTCCGCAAGGTAGACGCGACCAATGTAATTCAGAGCATATGGAAGATTTTCTGTTCCCTGATAAGCAACAACGGATTTCTTGAAATAAAACAAAGCGGAATCCAGATCTTTTTGCTTATTCTCTTCATTTTTTTCTATTTCATATTTTTTGTAAAAAACCTCACCGATATTGACAGTCGTAGTACCTACCAGATCCGTATTTTTTATTGCTTCACTCAGAGGGTAAGCTCTTCGGAGGTAATCAAGTGCTTTATCATAGGTAGATTTTTTATCTGTATATACCGCTCCGATATTGATGAGCATCGTTATCACCCTGTCAGAATCACCAATTTCCTCCGCGAGCTTGAGTGATTTCAAATAAAAATCAATTGCTTTATCCTGAACACCCTGATTGTACCAGATATTACCAATGTTACCAAGCATACTGGCCTTACCCTTTTTATCCCCAATCGAATCCAGCATGTTTAACGACTGCTCGTAATAAGGCATGGCATCGAGATAGGATGCCTGAATGAAATAACCTACCCCGGTCCATTTGTAAGCATACGCCAAACCTCTTTTGAACCCAAGTTTGGTAGCCAGTTCTATGGCTTCTTTTCCGTAACGGACAGCCTCTTCAGGCTTTTCAGTTCGACTAAGTCGACTCAATTCAATAAGTGTATTCACCTTTAAAGTGTCCTCCGCAGAACTCTGCAGCACACTTTTCAGGCTGTCAATCTTTGCATCCTGCGAAAAACTTATAAAAGTTTTCAGGAACAGCATGAGGAAGACTGTACTTCTACAAAAATTCATAAAGGCTGATTGAATGAATAGGTTAAAAGTACAAATATTTTAGTGTCAGAGAACTCATCCGGCACCCAATTATACAAAAACCAACATTTCAATACCCTGATTAAAAAAAAGAGCTGTCACCGGTTGGGCAACAGCTCTTTCTTATAAAAAATTAGTTTTTATTCAACAGTAATGCGGATTGTTTTGATTTCACCTGACTTCTCTACACTCAGGAAGTAAATTCCTTTAGAGTAACCTGTAAGATCAAATTCCTTCAGATTGCTACCCTCAACTACCGGGCTGATTTCATTCAGCATTATTTCTCCAAGCAGGTTGGTGATACGATATATATACTTATCGGCGGCCGGTGAAGTAAATGAAAGATTCAGTTTACCTGCTGTTGGATTTGGATATGCACTCATTTCATCAAGTGAAACTTCCTGTTCTCCTTCAAGGGTACGGCAACTCAGATTCACTGCAATCACTTTTGAAGTTGTAACTGATGCGCCACAAGAGTTATTTGCCTTCACTGTCAAAGTAACTGATGATGAAGTGGCGGATGTGAATCTCACATTTACCGATGCTCCTGTTGCTGTACCAACAAAAGTTGCGCCACCGGAAACTGTCCAGGTGTAAGAAGTCGCTCCGGTAACTGCGGCAACAGAATATGGTACTGATGTTTGAGTCTTACACACTGAAGCTGACCCGCTGATAGCCCCTGGCTGAGCAGTTCTTGCAGAAACAGCAAGAGAAGTCACCGCGCTTGATCCGCAACAGTTATTTGCTTTAACAGTAATAGTACCTGTATTGGTGAAGCTGTTTCCATAAGTGACTTTAATAGAAGTACCATAATTGTTTGTGATCGTTGCTCCTGATGGTACTGTCCATGTATAAGAAGCAGCCCCTGGTACAGCGGCAATGGAATACAACTGTCCGGATTTCTTACAGAGATTAGTAACCGGACCGGAAATTGCTCCCGGAGCGTTTGGTTTTGATTGAACCGACCAACTTGCAACAGGGCTATTACCACAAGCATTCGTAGCATATACAGTTACAACTCCGGAAACAAAACCGGAAGGGAAGGTTATTTCCAGTTCAGGATGACCGCCGACAGGTCCACAATTGTTATAGTAAGCCTGTGTTGTGGTAAGCGGATTACCAGAATGACCACATTGGTCATTAATAATCGCGCCCGGAGGTGCTGTCCAAGTGTAAGATGTTACATTGGATACCGAATCCAATTCGAAGTCGTAGGTACTTCCGCCACATACTCCATAGGAAGGATTGTCGCTTCCATAACCATCCCAGTCATTAAATACAGGAATAGCGGGAACAGAACCGGAAAGTCCCACAGTTGCAATTGCAGCTGCTGTACATCCTTTTGAATCAGTAATTACTACAGTATATGTACCTGCAGTAAGACCGGTGACCGTTTGAGAAGTACTACCACCAGGATTCCAAAGGAAAGTATAACCAGGTGTGCCTCCGGAAGGATTAACCGTTACACTGCCGGTACCAACACCACAACCGGAAGCGGTTGATGAGGTTGTTCCACTTACAGCAGATGGAACAGTAATTGTCGCAGAAGTAGTAGCTGAACAATTTTTAGAGTCTGTTACAGTATAATTATAAATGCCGTCTGCAAGATTTGTTGTAGCAGAACCGGAATATGTATAACCGGCCGTTCCGCCTGTTGCGGTTAAAGTAACACTACCCGTTTGACCGAAGCAGGAAGGTTGATTTTCGGTAGCTGTCAGGACCAGTTGATCAGGTGCGGTATTTACAGTAGCTGAAGCAGTCGCAACGCAACCATTGTCATCCATTACTGTGTAATTATAATCACCACCGTTTAGATTGCTGGTTGCATCACCACCAAACTGGTAAGCTCCAGTGCCACCTTCTGCATCCAAAGCTACGCTTCCTGTTTCACCGAAACATGATGGTTGTGTTGGTGTCGCAGTAAGGCTCAGCAAGGCAGGCTCAGTCAAAGTACCATTTTCGTATTCCAGAATATAATTCGCATCCGGAAGAAGTTGTGCATCGTGAGGAACAATCTGGTAAACACCACCTGCAGGTACTCCATTTACCACCTGATTAGCATTGTCCAAAATGGAATATGCAGGATCTGATGCAAACACAGTCGAAGCATCATCCTGATAATGGTATCCTTCAATAGTGGAAGTGAATGCAGGAATACTATTACATGCCGGATTCTGATTGTCAGCGGTGATGGTGAGTGTATCCGGTAAAATGGTCATTAATCCCAATTCATAACTGATGTCAAAGTTGTTTGACAACATAGCACCCGGAACAATAAACCAGGATCCGACTGTGGTACCGGTTACCATATTGATCGATTGTAATCCACCAAGCTCATCTCCCGGAGGAGCATTCACGTCACCTTCGTCAATGATCACCACAACATTCTGGTTGCTTGAATCAGAAGATGAAGAACTGTTTACAATCGGAACAGAACTGGTCACTACGCGGCCATTAACAACACCGGTTCCGCTGGTTACTACACGACCGTTGAGCAAGGCCCTTGAATGCAATCCTGCACCAGGACTTTGAAGTACCGCAGTTGAAGAATCGTTTTGATAGTCGAAAATGGATTGTGGCGCAATGTCAACAATGATCGTTGTATCGGTCACAGTAACACCACTGGTCACAACACGACCACTGGTCACAACACGACCGCTTGTGACAACACGACCGCTGGCAATCATACTAAGTGTAACCAGATCAGAGCTGGTAACAACTCTGCCGCTGGTCACTACTCTGCCATCAACAAGAGCGATAGCATTGGCCATCGTTGATTCATGTTCGGCTTCAATTGAATTCAGGAATGCAAGTTGCACACCGGGATCAATGTTGCTTTGATCGTAATCGTATTGGAAACTAAAATCACCGATTTTATCTCCATAAACAAGAGTAGTATCTTTCGGAGAAATCACCAATGGAAGTTTCGTGATGCTCAGCTGACCATCCACCAGTGAATAATTAAACAACTCCTTGAAGCTGACATCAAGTGCAGCCGTATCCAATACCGGACGAATAAAATAAACTCCTGTATTGCTGGAGCTGTTTCCGGAAGATATAAATCCGAGATTGTCAAGACCAAGGTCTGATAAAGAAAATCCTGAACTTGCCTGATCTACACCATCAACAGTCACTGTTGCGGTGAATTGAGGAAGAAGTTCTCCGTATTTCTTTGTTTTGTTTTCAGCGGTAATCACCACATTTTTCTTCACTGGAGAGAAGAAATACAATGCATTGGAGATTCCACCATCAGTACAAGAAGGAGTAATACAAGGTGTGAGAACCTGTATTGCAGGATTACCAGAGAAGTTTGGAACGGTTGCCAATACATGACTTCCATCAATGAAGCTGGTCGGAATTGTATCTCCACGGAAAAGAACTTTTGACTGGGTTGTAAAGAAGCTACCGTCCACAGAAACTACAAACTGAACTGTACCCGGTGTAATGCCTCCCGGAACATTTAATGCGGAGATCACAGGTGTTGGAGCGGCCATGGTCAACATCGCTGCACCAATATCAATCAAACCTGCTCCGGATTGCATATCGAAACCGGGGCTGCCAATATCGGATGCTGTTCGTTGCAACAATGCACGAACACTGTCAGGTGTAATTGTAGTGTTATAGAATTTCTTCTTCGCGCTCAGCAAAAGTGCCGTACCTGCAGCTGCATGTGGAGCCGCACAGGAAGTACCGAAGAAGTTTGGAGTGTTATCGCCTTCAATATCCAGACTGTTGAAATTTACACTGGTATTTACTCCATCCGGAGCAGTGAAATCAGGTTTGTTACGAACTACACCGTTGATGGGTGTTCCTCCTGTTGAAGAAAACGATTCCATCTGAGCCGGTGATCCCCAGAAAGCAGGAGTTCTGGTGTACCGGGCAGCTCCAACCGCCATTGCACCATGTGCATTTCCCTGGCCGACAATAGTAGAACTGTCTGCACGATGTTCGTTGATGGTGAGATTTCCACGGAATACAATGTATTTGAAATCTACATTCTGTACACCTGATGCACGAACAACCATGAGGTTGATTGTTGTGTTTGCAGTTACATTGAATGGAAGAATTTCCAGTGGGTCCCCGCCAATATTATTCCGGTTGAAACCAAAAAGTGTTTTCCCGTTATCGTAAGTGAGATAAAAGTCAAGATCATTCTGTGTTCCGGTTTGTGTCTGGAACAATGAATAAATAGAATCCTGCCATTGCAGAACCATGGTATATGTTCCGGGCACAAGGGATAAACTCTGGAAGATGTCACCACCTCCAAAATCATGTGCCATACCTGTCACATTCGAAGGAGCAGGTGCGGGATTGAATGTGTTGTGATAAGAACGACTTCCGAAGTTACCTGCAGCAGAGAAATAAGACACTCCCTGAGCAGCTACTTCATCCACCGCCTGGCTGACAACTCCGTCCTGGAAGAATGGTTCAGTAATGAAAGTCACATCATCAACAATGATATCACAATTATCCTGTTTCAACTGACGGATACCCTGTGCCATATCTCCGGCACTGATGAATCCGG